>JAFARH010000280.1 GCA_019245555.1 Betaproteobacteria bacterium | reverse complement strand
GACTTCAAGAGTGGCAGCTCGAAGAAGACGGCCGACAAGAAGGCGGACAGCAAGGCTGACGCCAAGACCGACTCGAAGCCCGACGCGAAGCCGGACACCAAAACAGAATCCAAGGCCGCGGCGTAGTTTGCCGCGGCTCCAACTGAAGTAATCTGACCGGCCCGGCAAGTGTCCGGGCCTTTTTATTTCTCGGGCGCCTTGAAAAAGTACCTCATCACCGGCCTCTTGATCTGGATCCCGCTGATCATCACGCTTTGGGTCCTGAAGGTGATCTTCGACGCGCTCGACGCGTCGCTGCTGCTCGTACCCGAATCGTTCCAGACGGAGCACTGGCTCGGCGTTCATATACCGGGCCTCGGTGCAATCCTCACGCTCGTCGTCATCTTCCTGACCGGCGTACTGGCCACCAACTTCGTCGGCGCACAGCTCGTCGAGTTCTGGAACGACGTGCTGCAGAAGATCCCGGTCGTCAATTCAATTTACTCGAGCGTCAAGCAGATCTCCGACACGCTGTTCTCATCGAGCGGCCAGGCCTTCCGCAAGGCGCTTCTCGTGCAATGGCCGCATCCGGGGATGTGGACTATCGCGTTTCTCACGGGAACGCCTGGTGGGGGCGTGGAAAAACATGTGCCGCCAGATTGCATTAGCGTCTACGTGCCGACGACACCGAACCCGACGGGCGGCTATTTCGTCATCGTGCGCCGCGCCGACGTGATCGAGCTCGACATGACCGTCGACCAGGCGTTGAAGTACATCATCTCGATGGGCGTCGTGCCGCCTTTACCTAAACAATGATGCGGCAATGATGCGCACCCATTACTGCGGCGAGCTCTCGGCGGCGCTCATCGATCGCACGGTGACGCTCTGCGGCTGGGCGAACCGTCCGCGCGATCACGGCGGCGTCATCTTCATCGACCTCGTCGATCGCGAAGGCCTCGCTCAGGTGGTCTGTCATCCTGATCGTGAATCCCTGTTCAAGGTCGCCGAATCGGTGCGCAATCAATTCGTCCTGCGCGTGACCGGAAAAGTACGCTGCCGCATCGAAGGCACGATCAATCCGAAGTTGCGTACCGGAGAAGTGGAAGTCGTTGTCGAGGAGCTCGAGATCCTCAATCCTTCGGCGCCACTGCCTTTCCAGCTCGACGACGACAACCTCAACGAGAACACCCGCCTCGAGCATCGTGTGCTCGATCTTCGGCGCGAGCCGATGCAGCGCAACCTGCGCCTGCGTCATCGCGCGGCTATGGCGGTGCGCAAGTTTCTCGACCAGCACGGCTTCGTCGATATCGAGACGCCGGTGCTTTACAAGTCGACACCCGAAGGCGCGCGCGAATTCCTGGTGCCGTCGCGACTGCATCCGGGGCAGTTCTATGCGCTGCCGCAGTCACCACAGCTTTTCAAGCAGCTCCTCATGGTTGCGGGCTTCGATCGCTACTACCAGATCGTCAAGTGCTTCCGCGACGAGGACCTGCGCGCCGATCGGCAGCCTGAGTTCACGCAGATCGACATCGAGACCTCCTTCCTGGCGGAGGAAGACATCCGCCGGCTGATGGAGGAGCTCGTGCGTCAGGTGTTCCGCGAGGCGGCGGGGATCGAGCTGCCGTCGCCGTTCCCGGTGCTCACCTACGACGAAGTCATGCGCGACTATGGGGTCGACAAGCCCGACCTGCGCGTGCCGCTAAAGCTCACCGAGCTTACCGACGTCGTGCGCGACGTCGAATTCAAAGTGTTCTCAGGGCCGGCAAACGCCGAGGGTGGTCGCGTCTGCGCGCTGCGCGTGCCTGGCGGCGGTGCGTTCAGTCGCAGCGAGCTCGACGGCTATGGCGAATTCGCCAAGACGCTGGGCGCCAAGGGCCTGGCGTGGATCAAGGTCAACGATCGCTCGAAGGTACCTGAAGGCCTGCAATCGCCGATCGTGAAGAACGTGCATGCGAAGGCGCTGGAAAGCATTCTGGCTCGCACGAATGCCGCGAACGGAGATGTTGTTTTCTTCGGGGCCGGCGAGGCCACGTCGGTCGACGCGTACATGGGCGCGATGCGCGACAAGATCGGCCACGATCGCGGCCTCGCCGAAGAGGGCTGGCGGCCGCTGTGGGTGATCGACTTCCCGATGTTCGAGTTCGATCCCGAATCGAAGCAATGGAAAGCTCGGCACCATCCGTTCACCAGTCCCAAAGACGGCCACGAGAAGTATCTCGAGAGCAATCCCGGGCAGGCATACGCAAAGGCTTATGACATGGTGCTGAATGGCTGGGAAATCGGCGGCGGATCCGTGCGCATTCATCGTCCCGAAATCCAGCAGCGGGTTTTTTCGGCGCTCAAGATCAGCAAGGAAGAGCAGCGAGCGAAGTTCGGCTTCCTGCTCGACGCGCTGCAGTACGGCGCACCGCCGCACGGCGGCATCGCTTTTGGTTTCGATCGCATGGTGACGCTGATGGCGGGCGCTGGCGCCATTCGCGACGTGATCGCATTCCCCAAGACGCAGCGTGGCCAGGACCTCCTCACCGGCGCGCCGACCGAAGTGCAGGAAAAGCAACTGCGCGAACTCGGCATCCGTTTGCGGGAGAAGCCGAAAGACTGATGCGGGCGCTCGCGCTCGCATTCGTCTTCGCATGCGGGGCAGCGCTCGCTTTTGCGAGCGACATTGATGCGAAGGCGTTGCCGCCGGAAGCGCGGCAGACGATTGCGCTCATCAAGTCCGGCGGCCCGTTTCCATATTCGCGCGATGGTGTCGTGTTCAACAATCGCGAAGGTCAGCTGCCCAAGAAGGCGCGCGGCTACTATCACGAGTACACGGTGCAGACGCCAGGCGCCCGTGATCGGGGCGCGAGGCGCATCATCATCGGACGCGATGGCGAGCTCTACTACACCGATGATCATTACCGCACGTTCAGGCGAGTAATCGAATGAGCAAGCTGCTCGAGCGCTTATCCGATCCTTCCCGCTCCGGTGTCTATCGTACGCGCGCAGAAAAGGACATCCTGGAGGCGACGCGCGGCGCGAAGCTGGACGTGGTCAGCGTGGACGCGAAGGAGAATCTATTCGATAGCCTGGCGCGCGCCCTCGCGTTTCCCGATTGGTTCGGCCGCAACTGGGATGCGCTGGAGGATGTGCTGGGCGATCTGTCGTGGCGCAAAGGCGACGGCCATGTCGTCATTTTTCGCACTTTTCCTGCGGGTGAGGACTTCGGCATCCTCGTCGATGTGCTGCGCATCACCGCCGAATATTGGGCCGGCCGCGGCAGGCCTTTCTTCGCCGTGTTTCTGGATGCCGGAAAAAGCCTAACGCTGCCGGACCTTTATCGCGAGCGATGAGCCATAAGCTCCCGATCTCGGTGCTGGTGGTGGTCCATACGGTGCAGCGCGAGGTGCTCCTGATGGAACGTGCCTTGCGTCCGGGGTATTGGCAATCGGTAACGGGATCGTTGGACACCATGGATGAACCGCTGGAGCGCGCGGCGAAACGGGAAGTGCTTGAGGAAACGGGCATTGACGGCGGACGGCTGCAGCGATGGAACGTCACCTACACATTCGAGATCTACAAGCAATGGCGGAATCGATTTGCGCCGGGCGTAGTTCACAACCGGGAAAACGTTTTTGCACTGGAGTTGCCCGCGCGCGTGCCGGTGACTTTGGCGCGCGAAGAGCACACGGCGTTTGAATGGTTGCCGTGGCGTGAAGCCGCTGCAAAATGCTTCTCGTGGTCGAATCGTGATGCCATATTGATGCTCGGCGAGCCATGAAGAAGGAATCCCTCAGGGTCGTCACCCTGAACATCCATAAGGGCCTGTCGCATTTCAACCGGCGCATGGTGATCCACGACCTGCGCGAAGGCCTGCAGGAGCTCGACCCCGATCTTGTCTTCCTGCAGGAAGTGCAGGGTCTCAATCAGCGTTTCGCCATGCGCTTTGCCGGCGCGCCGGTCGAACCGCAGCACGCATTCCTCGCCGGCGATCGCTGGGAGCATATCTACGGGTGCAACGCGGTGTACGACCACGGGCACCACGGCAACGCGATCCTTTCGCGCTTCGGCTTTCTCTCCTTCGAGAACGAAGACGTGTCGGATCATCGATACGAACGCCGCGGGCTCCTGCATAGCGTGGTCTCGGTGCCGGGATGGCGACGCAACCTGCATTGCGTGTGCGTGCATCTTTCGCTGCACGAAGGCGGGCGCAGCCGCCAGCTCGAAGCGATTTCCGGACGGCTGGAAGAGCTCGCCTCCCGTGATGTCCCGATCATCGTCGCAGGCGACTTCAACGATTGGCGCCATCGTGCTTCGTCGATTCTCGAGCGGCGCCTCGGGATGACCGAAGTCTCGCTCGCGCGCTTCGGCCGGGCGGCGCGCACGTTCCCGGCGATGATGCCCGTACTGCGTCTCGACCGGATCTACGTGCGCGGCTTCAAGGTTGTGGCTTCAAAAGTGCATCGCGGCAAGCCTTGGTCGAGGCTCTCGGACCATCTTGCAGTGAGCGCCGAGCTCGAGCGCGCCTAGACGAGGCGCAGCCGGCCGTCTTCCAGCACGGGCACCACCGGAAAATCATCAGTGCGGCAGGAGAACTCGACCTCGTGGCGTAATCCGCGTGCGGTCATCATGCGGCCGAGGCGGCACTCGAGCAGCGCCTGCGGCAGCGGCGAGTTGCGATAGACGGTGCGCGCTGCGCGCGCGGCATCGGAGATATCTCCGGCAGGGCCGAGGCGCTCGGCAAAACGCTCGACGAAGCAGCCCGCGCCGTAGAAATCCTCGAAGTTGAAATTGCCGCCTGATCCAGAGCAGACGAGGAGCACCGTTTCTCCCGCGTGCTCACGCGTGATGTGCTCGACCACGCTCGTGACGTTGATGAGCGCACCGCAGTAGATACGGCGGGCGCCGGATGCAAGCGACATGGCCACCGTACCGTTGGTCGTCGAGTAGACGACGGTGCGTCCCTTGATGCCGTGCTCGATCAGCGCGAGCGGCGCGGGATGGACGAAGCCCGGCAACGTCTCGGCGTAAAGCTCACCGGCCAGTACGCAGCTGCCGGCGCCACGACGCAAGTCCTCGGCGCGTGCGGCCGCTTCGTCGAGTACTGGAATGATCTCGAGCGCACCGTGAGCGAGCGCGGCCGCCATCGTGGTGGTCGCAAACAGCACGTCGATGACGACCACGATCTTGCCCGCGACGCGAACGCTGTCGAGATCCTCCTTGCGGGTGAGGACGTGGACCTTGTGGTTCAGCTCGATCTTGGCGGAGGCCAGGCGTTTATCGTTCTGTGGAGTTCGTGCAGTTCTGCAAGCGATGTTAGCGCGGTCAAATGTGCTGGCTAGAATCGGCGCCATGGAAGACCCGCAACTCGAGAGCGTCGATTCGGAGCTCGCCGGCTGGAGCGATCCGGTCAAGCGCCTGCGGGACGCCGTCGAGCGCGACGAGTTCGCACTCTTCTGCCAGCCGATCGTGCAGTTCGCCGGAGACGAGCGCTATCCGATGGCCGAGGTGCTCGTGCGCCTGCGCGAAGAAGAGCGCGCGTTGCTGCCGCCCGGCGAATTCCTCCCCGTGTTCGAGCACTACAAGATGATGCCCCAGCTCGATCGTTGGGTCGTGCGCCACACCATAAAGCGCCTCGCGCAAGGCTCACGCGTGCCGCGCTTTACCGTCAATCTTTCCGGGCAAACGCTCGACGATGAAGATTTCCCGCGCTTCGTTACCGCGCAGCTCAGCACCAACCAGGTACCGGCGGAAAAGCTCCTCTTCGAGATCGATGAGAGCGACGCCCTCATGCGCCTAGGCGCCTGCAAGCGCTTCAGCGATGCGTATCGCGCCCTCGGCGGACAAATTCTGCTGGACGGTTTTGGCAACCGCGCGGTGTCGTTCATGCCCGTGCGCGAGCTCGGCGTGAAGTTTGTCAAGGCCGATGGCAGCGTTTGCCGCAAGGTGCTGACGAGCGATACGGCGCGGCATAAGTTGAATGCGATGGTGCGAGCGGGCGCATTGCTCGGCTACTCGGTCGTCGCCGAGTGCGTCGAAGACCAGGACGTGCTGGCACGTTTGAAAGCGATGGGCGTGGCCTACGCTCAGGGCTTTGGCATCTACCAGCCGCACGCGATCGATTCGCTGAAGCTGTAGAGCGATGGACGCGATCGTCGCCCAGGCGATGGCGAAGTGGCCGAATGTGCCCGCCGTCTACGGCTGGCTCTCGCTCGACCGGCGCGGTAATTGGCGCATCAAGGGCGAGCGCATCGCAAACCACGCGCTGCGCGACTTCATCTCCCGCAACTACGAGAGCGACGCCGAAGGCCGCTGGTACTTCCAGAACGGGCCGCAGCGTGTCTATGTGGCGCTCGACTACACACCGCTCGTCGTCCACTATGAGGGCGACGAGCTTCGCGACCATCGTGGGAGGCCCTTCGCGACCCGCGAGACGTACCTTGATGACGAAGGATCGGTATTAATGGAGGGCGAAGGGACCCTCGCCCTGCTCGACGACAGGGACCTCGCTCGATTCGCAGAGTCGGCGTCTTCGCTGCAGCGCATCAAAACCTCGGAAATTCAAGGCCGATTCGGGTTTGTGAAGGAGCCGAAACCGACCTGAATTCCAAAGCAGAGCCTTCCTTGCGGCCGGGTAATTTCCTCTTTATAATCCGGCCTCTTTTTTAGCCCCAGGGCGGCTACGGAAGTCAATCGTGGCTGCCCGGTTCGTTTCTGGACTAGCAAAAACATGCCCACCGTCAATCAGTTAGTGCGGCAGGGACGCGCCGCGAAGCGTCCCAAGTCGAAAGTGCCGGCACTAGCAGGCTCGCCGCAAAAGCGCGGCGTGTGCACGCGCGTCTACACCACGACGCCCAAAAAACCGAACTCGGCGCTTCGCAAAGTGGCGAAAGTGCGCCTGACCAACGGCTTCGAAGTCATCGGCTACATCGGCGGTGAAGGCCACAACCTGCAGGAGCACTCGGTCGTGCTGATTCGTGGCGGCCGCGTGAAGGACCTTCCGGGCGTGCGCTACCACATCGTGCGTGGCTCGCTCGACACGCAAGGCGTGAAGGACCGGAAGCAGGGGCGCTCCAAGTACGGCGCGAAGGCGCCGAAGTCAGCCTAAGGAATATCGATGCCCCGTCGCCGCGAAGTTCCCAAGCGCGAGATCCTGCCGGATCCGAAGTTCAACAACGTCGAGGTCGCGAAGTTCGTCAACGTGCTGATGACGCGCGGCAAGAAGTCGGTCGCCGAGCGCATCATTTACGGGGCGCTCGACTCCATCAAGTCGAAGTCCGGCAAGGACCCGATCGAGGTGTTCACGCAGGCGGTGCAGAACGTGAAGCCGGTGGTGGAAGTGAAGAGCCGGCGCGTGGGCGGCGCGAACTACCAGGTGCCGGTGGAAGTGCGGCCGGTGCGGCGCGTGGCGCTCGCGATGCGGTGGATCCGCGAGGCGGCGCAGAAGCGCGGCGAAAAATCAATGACGGTTCGTCTGGCGGGCGAGCTGCAGGAAGCGGCCGAGGGCCGCGGCGGTGCGATGAAGAAGCGCGAGGAAGTTCACCGCATGGCGGAAGCCAACAAGGCTTTCTCGCACTACCGGTTCTAACCAGGCCGTTCGGCCTCCAGCTATCAGCAGGTAGCTGAGAGCTGAAGGCGCAAGCGAAAGAGTTACGACAGTGGCACGCAAGACTCCTATCGAGCGGTATCGCAATATCGGCATCATGGCGCACATCGATGCCGGTAAGAC
>JAFARH010000372.1 GCA_019245555.1 Betaproteobacteria bacterium | reverse complement strand
ATACATCTGGCCGATGAGCTGGCGCACGGCCTTGTTCGGCTCTGTATAGGCGCGGCCCAGGAGGCGCGTGAAGTTGCGCCCGCCGTCCTTGCCATCAGCCATGAGCTTCAGTCCCGGCGTGATGAATGCACGGATGATGGCTTCGGGCGACGGCGCCGACTCGGAAGCTTCGAGCTTGTCGAGCTCCGCGGTGCGCGCCACGTTCATCGGGTCGAGGCGCCGGCGGAACACGGCTTCGATCAGCGCGTCTTTCGAACCGAAGTGATAGTTGACCGCGGCGAGGTTGACCCCGGCCTTGGCGGTGAGAAGGCGCATCGACGTGCCCTCGAAGCCGTGCAGCATGAAGAGCTCTTCGGCGGCGTCGAGGATGCGAGTACGGGTTTCGTGCTGTGGCTTGACAGCGCGCAGGGTATTCATCGGAGGGATTCCGGTTAAACGAACGTTTGAATGCTATCGGGTGTCGGGCTGGGGCGTCAAGCCGGACGCCACTTCTCGCCGGCGCTTGCGACGGGCGCAGGCCGGGCAATGGCCTGGCTTTTCTTCCTCGCCGGCCTTATCGCGCACTACCACCTTTCAGTACGGGTTTCGTTCCGGGTGTGGTCGGCTCGATCATTATCTTCTTCAGCCTTCCTGCGCTGGCGAGGCATGGCGTCGACGTACCATGGCCATGGCTTTGGATGGGCCTGCCGTTGCTCATTGATGCCTACTGCGTAGGTGGACTCGTTCTGCTGGCCCTGCGCAAATAGAATGCCGCGCTTCGCATGGCACATAACGCAGCACCCGACCAGAAGCTCCATGGCGGCGAATGGCGCAACGTTCGCACGCTGCTGCCGTACGTTTTCGAATACAAGTGGCGTGTGCTGCTCGCGCTCGCGTGCCTCATCGGCGCGAAGCTCGCCAACGTCGGCGTGCCGCTGATCCTGAAAGAGGTCGTCGATCGCCTCGAGGGGACGACGGCCATCGTCGCCGTACCGGTGGCGCTCCTCGCGATTTACGGGACCCTGCGTTTCTCGACGACGCTCTTTGGCGAGCTGCGCGATGTCGTGTTCGTGCCCGTCACGCAGCGCGCGATCCGGCGCATCGCGCTAGGCGTATTCCGGCATTTGCACAGCTTGTCGCTGCGCTTCCATCTCGAGCGCCAGACCGGCGGCATGACGCGCGACATCGAGCGCGGCACGCGCGGCATCTCGACCCTCCTTTCGTACCTCATCTTCTCGATCATCCCTGTGATCCTAGAGTTCACGCTGGTGGCGGCGGTGTTGATCACCAAGTTCGACTGGCGATTCGCGGCGGTGACATTCGGCGCGGTGATCATCTACATCGCTTTCACCGTGACGATCACGGAATGGCGCATGGCGATCCGGCGGCAGGCCAACGAACTGGATTCGAAGGCGAACACCCGGGCTATCGATAGTCTCCTCAATTACGAGACGGTGAAGTACTTCGGCAATGAAGACTTCGAGGCGCGACGCTACGACGAGAACCTGCGCAAGTACGAGACCGCAGCCGTAAAGAACGAGGCCTCGCTCGGCGTGCTGAACATCGGCCAGAGCTTTGTCATCGCGGTTGCGGTAACGGCGCTCATGCTGCTCGTCGCGCAAGGCGTGGCGCAGAAGTCGTTCACGCTCGGCGACCTGGTGCTCGTGAACGGCCTTCTGATCCAGCTCTACATCCCGCTCAACTTCCTCGGCATGGTCTACCGCGAGATCAAGCAGGCGCTGCTCGACCTCGACCGCATGTTCCGGCTTCTCTCCGAGAACCGGGAGGTGGACGACAAGCCCGGGGCGATCGAGCTGCCGGCCGGGCCTGCCAACGTCGAGTTCCGTCACGTCAACTTCCACTACGAGCGCGCGCGCCAAATTCTCTTCGACGTGAGCTTTGCGATCCCGGCCGGTCATCGCGTCGCGGTCGTCGGCCATTCCGGCTCCGGCAAGTCGACGCTTGCGCGCCTCCTTTACCGCTTCTACGACGCTTCATCCGGCGGGATCGTGATCAACGGCTCGGACATCCGCGATGTAAAGCAGGCGAGCCTGCGCGCTGCGATCGGCATCGTTCCGCAGGACACCGTCCTCTTCAACGACACCATCCTCTACAACATCCGCTACGGCCGGCCCGATGCGAGTGATGCCGAAGTGCACGACGCCGCGCGCGCCGCGCACATTCACGACTTCGTCGTCACGCTCCCCGCCGGCTACAAAACGATGGTCGGTGAGCGCGGCCTCAAGCTCTCCGGCGGCGAGAAGCAGCGCGTCGCGATCGCACGCGCTCTATTGAAGAACCCACGGATCCTGATCTTCGATGAAGCGACCTCGGCGCTCGACTCGCGTGCCGAAAAAGCCATCCAGGCCGAGCTCGAGCGCATCTCCGAGGGCCGCACTACTCTAGTCATCGCACACCGCCTCTCGACGGTAATGGATGCCGATCAGATTCTGGTGCTGCAAAACGGGCGCATAGTGGAGCGCGGCACTCATAAGCAACTCCTTGACGCGCAAGGCGAATACGCGCGTATGTGGGCGCTCCAGCAACAGCAGAAAGAAGCAGAGGAAGTCCTGGAGAAAACGGCCGCGCTGTAGCCGCAGCCCGACAGCGGAAGATTTCACGGAAGTTCTAGAAAGTCTCGCCTTCTGTCTGATTTTGTTTGCGTTTGTGAACGCTGTCAGGCAGACTGCGACAAAAATCATGCTCCAGTCAGGGCATGAACAACCGATAACGAAAAACCGAGCTTGCTAGAGAAGATTCACTGCAATGCAACGAAAACTTCATCCGCTCGAGGGCATTGTTGCCGTCTTCGCCCTCGTATTCGTCCTCTTCATCACGATCGGCTTCGCGCAGGCCCAGGAAGCCAAGCCGCACACGGCTGTTTACCTGAGGTCGTCGTCCGCGCTGGTGCTCGATGCGGACACGGGCGAAATCGTGATCGACAAGAACGCTGACGCAGTCACTCCGATTGCGTCGATCACCAAGCTCATGACGGCGATGGTGATCCTCGACCGCAACCTCGATCTCGACCAGCGCATCGTGCTGTCGCGCCAGGACATCGATACGCTCAAGGGCACGCGCTCACGCCTGCGTCCCGGCAATGTGCTCACACGCCGCGAGCTACTGCTTCTCGCGCTCATGTCCTCCGAGAACCGCGCCGCCGCTGCGCTCGGCCGAACGTACCCGGGCGGCATCGAGCCGTTTGTCGCCGCGATGAATGCGAAAGCCGCCTCCCTGGACATGAAGGACAGCCGCTTCGTGGACGCCTCGGGCCTTTCGCCGAACAACGTTTCGAGCGCTCGCGACCTGGTGAAGCTGGTGCGCGCCGCACATGAATACGCCCTGATCCGCGAGTTCTCGACCACCGACCGCGCAACGGTCAAGGTGTCCGATCGCGGCCGGCCGCTCGCTTTCCACAACACCAACGGCCTTGTCTGCGCCCACCGCTGGGATGTGGAGCTCTCCAAGACCGGCTACATCAGCGAAGCCGGCCGTTGCCTCGTGATGCGAGTCAAGCTCGCGTCGAAGGATCTCATCGTCGTGCTGCTCGACTCGTGGGGCCGGCAATCGCGGCTCGGCGATGCGAACCGCATCAAGAAGTGGGTCGAGACCAACGCGACCGCCGGTCGCGCCAGCTAGGCGGCCATCGCTTCGTCGGCGGGGATCTCCCCGCCGTCAACTTCCGCAAGGATGTTCTAGAGGGCCTCGCGCGTCCGCAAAAGGCGCTGCCGCCCAAGTATTTCTACGACGCGGCCGGCTCTAAGCTCTTCGAGAAGATCTGCCGTCTGCGCGAGTACTACCCGACGCGCGTCGAGCTCGGCATTACGAAGAAGAGCCTCAAGGACATCGCGCGCTTTGCAGGCAAGCGTTGCGCGCTCCTTGAGTACGGCAGCGGCGAAAGCCTCAAGACGCGCCTCCTGCTCGGAGCGCTCCAACCCTCGGTCTACATGCCTGTCGACATCTCCTCCGATGCGCTCCGCGCCGCCGTGAAGCGCCTCGCGCGAGATTTTCCGAAGCTCGGCATCGTCGCCGTCACGGCTGACTTCTCCCATCCGCTCGGCATTCCCGCCTACCGCGGCAAGGCGCGCCGCGTGGTCTACTTCCCCGGCTCGACCATCGGCAACCTGCGCCGCGATGAGGCCGAGGCCTTCCTGCGCATGACGCGCGGGCAGGTGGGTGCGAATGGCGCGATGCTGGTCGGCGTCGATCTGAAGAAGGATCCGACGGTGTTGCACGATGCCTACAACGACGCAAAGGGAGTCACCGCTGCCTTCAACCTGAACCTGCTCGCACGCATCAACCGCGAGCTCGGCGGTGACTTCGACCTGAAGCGATTCGCGCACTACGCCTTCTATAACCCGATCGCCGGGCGGATCGAAATGCACCTCGTCGCGCGCGAGGCGCACAAGGTGAACATCGGCAGCTACCGGTTTTCGTTCTACCGCGGAGAGTCCGTCCACACCGAGAACTCCTACAAGTACTCGGTGCCGGAATTCGAGGCGCTCGCGAACAATGCCGGATTCAAGCTTGCGAAATTCTGGACGGATCCACGCCGCTGGTTCGGCGTGTTCGGGCTCGTCGCCGTCTAGGCGGCGCCGATACGGCTCGTTGGCCGATGGCCGATGGTGGCCGAGATGCGGTCGGCGGTTTCCTTCACCAGCGGCCCCCAATGCGCCTTCATGCGATCGGCAGGCGTCGAAAGCGACAGTGCCGCCACGAGGTGACCCGCGTCGTCGCGGATGCCGGCCGCTACGCAGCGCACGCCGATCTCGGCTTCTTCGTTGTCAGTCGCCCAGCCCTGGCGCTGCGTACGCTCGAGATCCTTCTCGAGGAGCTGCACGTTCGTGATCGTGTTCTTGGTGTGCTCCGCGAGGCCAGTGCGCTTGGCGTAATCGCGCAGACGCGGGAAGCCGTCCTCGAGCAGGAAGAGTTTGCCTGCTGCCGTGACGTGCAGCGACGCGCGCGCGCCGATGACGTGCACCACCCGCATGGCTGATCGACCGGACGACGTGCGTTCCACGTACACGATCTCATCGTCGTGACGCACCGATAGATTCGCGGTCTCCCCGGTCTGCGCGTGCAGCTCGC
>JAFARH010000398.1 GCA_019245555.1 Betaproteobacteria bacterium | reverse complement strand
CAGGTAAAATCCGGCGTTTGCCGCGCCCTGGATTTCCCGGGCTATTGCTTTGGCCCGCGGCGGCCCCAACTCTCGCGTAAGACAACACAACAGCCGACCCGGGCCGCGGCACCGTCCGCGCCCACGCGTTCATGTCCAAGAACATCCTCACCCAGATCTTCGGCTCGCGCAACGACCGCCTGCTCAAGCAATATCGCAAGACCGTCGAGCGTATCAATGCGCTCGCGCCGCAGTTCGAGAAGCTCGACGACGCCGCGCTGCGCGGCAAGACGGACGAGATCAAGGCGCGCTTCGCCAAGGGTGAGACGCTCGACGACCTGCTGCCCGAAGCGTTCGCGGTCGTGCGCGAGGCCGGCAAGCGCTCCTTGCGCATGCGCCACTTCGACGTGCAGCTCATCGGCGGCATGGTGCTGCACGCCGGCAAGATCGCGGAGATGAAGACGGGCGAGGGCAAGACGCTGGTCGCGACGCTGCCGTCGTACCTCAACGCGCTCGCTGGGCTCGGGGTTCACATCGTCACGGTCAACGACTACCTCGCACAGCGCGACGCCGATTGGATGGGCAAGATCCACCGCTTCCTCGGTCTCACCGTCGGCGTCAACCTGTCGCAGATGGCGCACGACCTGAAGCAGCAGGCCTACGCCGCGGACATCACTTACGGCACGAACAACGAGTTCGGCTTCGACTACCTGCGCGACAACATGGCGATGCACGTCGAGGAGCGCTTCCAGCGCGGGCTCCCGTACGCGATCGTGGACGAGGTCGACTCGATCCTGATCGACGAGGCGCGCACGCCGCTGATCATCTCCGGGCAGGCCGAGGACCGCACCGAGCTCTACTACAAGATGAACGAGGTCGCGCCGCTCCTCACGCGCCAGAAGGAGGAGAAGAAGCTCGACCAGCCGGAGCCGCCGGGCGACTTCTATGTCGATGAGAAGAACCACCAGATCATCCTGTCGGAAGCGGGGCACGAGAAGGCCGAGCAGATCCTCACTCGCATCGGCATGCTGCCGCAGGGCGCGAGCTTGTATGAGCCGGCATACATCAACCTCGTGCATCACCTGTACGCGGCCTTGCGCGCGCACCATCTCTTCCACCGCGACCAGCACTACGTCGTGCAGAGCGGCGAGGTGATCATCGTCGACGAGTTCACCGGACGCCTGATGCAAGGTCGGCGCTGGTCCGACGGCCTGCACCAGGCGGTCGAGGCGAAGGAGAAGGTGACGATCCAGAACGAGAACCAGACGCTCGCCTCGATCACCTTCCAGAACTACTTCCGCATGTACGGCAAGCTCGCCGGCATGACGGGCACCGCAGATACAGAGGCTTACGAATTCCAGCAGATCTACGGCCTGGAAACGGTCGTGATACCGACGCACATGCCGATGGTGAGGAAGGACCGCCAGGACCAGGTCTACCGCACCGCGAAGGAAAGGTACGCCGCCGTCATCAAGGACATCCGCGACTGCCAGGAGCGCGGCCAGCCGGTGCTCGTTGGCACGACGTCGATCGAAAATTCGGAACTCATCTCGGGCCTCCTGCAGAAAGAGAAGCTGCAGCACCAGGTGCTGAACGCGAAGCAGCACGCGCGCGAGGCGGAAATCATCGCGCAGGCCGGTCGGCCGAAGATGATCACCATCGCCACTAACATGGCTGGCCGCGGTACCGACATCGTGCTCGGCGGCAACGTCGAAAAGCAGTGCGACTTCGTCGAGGCCGACGCAGCCCTGCCGCCGGAAGAAAAGAAGGTGCGCGTCGAGAAGCTGCGCGGCGAATGGCAGGCTCTGCACGATCAGGTCGTGAAGTCAGGCGGCCTGCACATCATCGGCACCGAACGCCACGAGTCGCGGCGTATCGACAACCAGCTGCGCGGCCGCTCCGGCCGGCAGGGCGACCCGGGCAGCTCGCGCTTCTACATGTCGCTCGAGGATCCGCTGCTGCGCATCTTTGCCGGCGACCGCATCAACCGCATCATGGTGATGCTCAAGATGCCGGAGGGCGAGGCGATCGAGCATGCGATGGTGACGCGCTCAATCGAAAGCGCGCAGCGCAAGGTCGAGGCCCGCAACTTCGACATCCGGAAGCAATTGCTCGAATACGACGACGTCGCCAACGACCAGCGCAAGACGATTTATGCACTGAGGAACGAGCTTCTCGAATCCCAGGATGTCTCCGCGCGCATCGCCGACCTCCGCGCTGGCGTCCTCGCCGACATGTTCCGGCTTTACGTGCCGGAGGAAAGCGTCGAGGAACAGTGGGACATCGCCGGCCTCGAGGGCGCTCTGAAGGCCGATTTCAACCTCGAGCTGCCGGTGCGCCAGTGGCTGGAGAAAGAGCCCGAGCTCCAGGACGAGACGCTGCTCAAGCGCATCGTAGAAAAGGCCCAGGCCGCCTACGATGCGAAAGTGCCGGCGGGCGCCGAGCAGTCGTTCCGCCAGTACGAGCGCTATGTAACCCTACAGATCCTCGATGCGCACTGGCGCGAGCATCTCGCCGCGCTCGACCACCTGCGCCAGGGCATCCATCTGCGTGGCTATGCGCAGAAGAATCCGAAGCAGGAATACAAGCGCGAGGCGTTCGAGCTCTTCGGCGCGATGGTGGAAGCCGTCAAACTGGAGGTGATCAAGACGCTTACCGCTGTCGAGATCCGTACGCAGGAAGACATCAAGCCCGACGACCAGGTGCATGTGGAGAACATCCAGCAGCAGCATGCGAGCACCATGGGCGTCGAGGACGAGTCGGCGTACCTCGGCGATGGCGACGTCGCGCTGGCCGAGGCCGCGACCAAGAAGAAGGCGCAGCCGCAGGTGCGGCACACGCAAAAGGTCGGGCGTAACGATCCCTGTCCGTGCGGCTCGGGCAAGAAATACAAGCACTGCCACGGCAAGTTGACGTAGATGGCGGTTAACCTCCCGCCACCGGATCCCGCAACACTTCTTCCTGTTCCCGGCGTCGACCTAGGCGTCGCGATGGCCGGCGTCCGCAAGGCCAATCGCAAAGACTTGCTCGTGATGCGCCTCGCGCCAGGCACGGCGGTCGCCGGTGTCTTCACCCAGAACCGCTTCTGCGCTGCGCCGGTAGTGCTCGCGAAGAAGCACCTGAAGAACGAGGTGCAGGCGCTGGTAGTGAATACCGGGAACGCCAATGCCGGGACCGGCGACGAAGGCATGCGGCGCGCGATGCAGGTGTGCGACGCGCTGGCGAGCCATCTCGGTTGCGCGCCCGAGGAGATCCTCCCGTTCTCGACCGGCGTAATCATGGAACAGCTGCCCGCCGAGCGCATCGTCGCCGCGCTGCCGCATGCGCTTCTGCACCAGGACGATTGGGCTTCGGCTGCCGAGGCGATCATGACTACCGATACGGTGCCGAAGGCCTACTCGCGCAAGGTGCGCCTGTCGCGTGGCACCGCGGTCGTCACCGGGATCGCCAAGGGTGCCGGCATGATCAAGCCCGACATGGCAACGATGCTCGGCTTCATCGCGACTGATGCCCAGGTGCCGTCGCGCGCGCTTCAGGCCCTGCTCGAGCGCGTCGCCGAGCGCTCCTTCAACTGCGTGACCGTAGACGGCGACACCTCGACCAATGACTCGCTCATCCTCGCTGCTACCGGCCGTGGCCCCACCGCTTCAGGTCGTCGCGATCTGCTCAAGCTCGAGGTCGCGATCGGCGAGGTGGCACGGAGCCTCGCGCAGGCCATCGTGCGCGACGGGGAGGGGGCGACGAAATTCATCACCGTCGCTGTCGAGCACGGCCGCGACGAGGCAGAGTGCAAGCGCGTGGCCTATGCCATCGCTCATTCGCCGCTCGTGAAGACCGCCTTCTTCGCCTCGGACCCCAACCTCGGCCGCATCCTTGCGGCCATCGGCAACTCCGGCGTCCGCGGACTCGATACCGGGAAGGTCGATCTCTACATCGACACCGTCCGCGTAGCTCACCAGGGCGGACGCGATCCGGCCTATCGTGAAGAGCAGGGCGTGGCTGCGATGAAGAAACCCGAGTTCACCGTGCGCGCGGTTCTCCATCGGGGCAAAGCGAGTTCGACGGTGTGGACCTGCGACCTTTCCTTCGACTACGTCAAAATCAACGCAGAATACAGAACGTGAATAGGGAGCTCGAACAGATTCTTCGGCGCCTCGGCGAGTTGCTGCCGCAGCCGGCGCCTGAGACCGATTGGAAGGCGAGCATCGCCTTTCGCTGGCGCTCGAGCGGGCGAGCGGGCACGCCAGGATGGCTACAGCCCGTGCGCCAGGTGCATCGCATCAAGCTCTCCGACCTGCAGGGCATCGACAAGCAGATCGAGCGCGTTGAGCAGAACACGAAGCAGTTCCTGGCCGATCAGCCGGCCAACAACGTGCTCCTGACCGGCGCGCGGGGCACCGGCAAGTCATCGATCGTTAAGGGCTTGCTGAACAGATATTCGAAGCAGGGCCTCCGGCTTATCGAAGTAGAGAAAAACGATCTCGTCGACCTGCCGCAAATCGTCGATCAGGTCGCGGGTCGAAAGGAGCGCTTCCTCCTTTTCTGTGACGACCTGAGCTTCCATGGCGCCGAGGACGGCTACATCGCGCTGAAGGTAGCGCTCGACGGGTCGATCTCCACCACATCGGAGAACATGCTGATCTACGCCACCTCCAATCGCAGGCACCTGATGCCGGAGTACATGGCGGAGAACCTCGAGACCAAGTACGTCGGCGACGAAATCCATCCCGGCGAGACGGTCGAGGAGAAGATCTCGCTTTCCGAGCGATTCGGCCTTTGGGTCACGTTCTATCCGTTCGACCAGGACGAATACCTCGAGATCGTCGGCCACTGGCTCAGGACCTTCGGCGCCAAGCTCTCCGACGCGGCGCGCGAAGAGGCGCTGCAATGGTCGCTGCAGCGCGGCTCGCGCAGCGGTCGCGTCGCCTATCAATTCGCGCGCGATTGGGCGGGACGGCACTCCAAAAAGTGATCGAAGTCGCGGCGGCGGTGATCCAGCGGCCCGACGGCCGCTTCCTGCTCGCGCAGCGGCCGACCGGCAAGGTGTACGCCGGCTATTGGGAATTTCCGGGCGGCAAGATCGAGCCCGGCGAGCCGGCGGACCGCGCGCTGGCGCGTGAGCTCCACGAGGAGATCGGCATCGACGTGCGCGCTTCCTATCCGTGGATCACGCGCGAGTACGTCTATCCGCACGGCCATGTCCGGCTCAACTTCTTCCGCGTGCTCGAATGGTCGGGCGATCCTCATCCGCGCGAGGAGCAGGCGATTGCCTGGCAGGCGATCAGCGGGCCCATGGTGTCGCCGATGTTGCCGGCCAATGCGCCGGTGCTGGCCTCCCTCGCGCTGCCTCACGAATATGCCGTCACCGACGCCGCTCGCCTCGGCACGGCGGAAATGCTCGCTCGCCTCAAGCGGCGGCTCGAGAGTGGGCTGCGGCTTATCCAAATCCGCGAGCCGAATCTCCCCCCCCACGATCGCGAGCTCTTCACAGTGGAGGCGATCGGCCTTTCGCATCGCTATGGCTGCAGGGTGCTCGTGAAGACGCCGCACGCAAATGCGGATGGTGTGCACTACACGGCCGCCGATTTAATGCGGTTGGAGCGGCGACCGAACACGGGCTTGGCGGCAGCGTCGTGCCACAGCCGCGCAGAGCTAGAACGGGCGATGCAGCTCGGGCTGGACTTTGCGGTGGTTGGTCCAGTGCTTGAGAAGGGAGACACGGCTGCACTTGGCTGGCAGCGCTTCGCTGAGATCGTGCGCGGCGCGAGCATTCCGATCTACGCGATCGGTGGGCTCAAGCCGGCGGATATGCAAGGCGCCTGGCGTGCGGGCGCGCACGGGCTCGCCATGATCCGCGGGAGCTGGAGCTAGTCCTCTTTGTCGGGATCGGGCGGCGCGTCCTTGGTCGGAACGCGGTAGCTGCCGTCGGCCCACTTGCCCAGGTCGATCATTCTGCAGCGCTCGCTGCAGAACGGGCGCCACTTGTTCTCAAGCGAATACGGCGAAAGCGTCCCGCAGCGCGGGCAGGGAGCCTGCTTTACAGATTGCAGAACGTAAGCTCGAAGGGGACATCCCAGTCGGCCGTGCGGGTGCGCGCGTCTTCGCCGTTCTGGGAAAGGAAGCGGATGTTGAGGACGTACTTGTTGGCGCTGATCTCGGGCACGCACGCGGCGGTTGGATCCAGGCGCAGGCGCAGCATCTGCGCCGTCTTGCCGCCGAGCATCTGCTGGAACATGCCCTGCGGCGCGTTCACGGCCTGCGGCCGCCCCGATTCGCGCAGGATGCGCAGGATGATCGCCGAGCCGTCGCGCAGCGGATAAAGCGGGCCGGTCCACGCCGCGAGCTGGCCGGTGCGCTCCTCAGCCGGCCGGTGCAGCCAGTAGTGATATGAGGGCAGGTCGAACTCGCACGCGCCGCCCGGGATGCCGGTGCGCTGCTTGATCGACATCAGCCAGTCGTTCTCGCGCAGGTACTGGCCGATCTTGCCGGTCATCGAGAAGAGCGACGCAGCAGCCTGCTCGATGTCCTTCAGCACGCCCGAGAGGCGCTCCTCGGCGATCTCCGGATTGTTGCGAAAGGAAAGCAGCACCTGCTTCTGGCGCTCCAGTTCCTGAAGCAGATCCGACTTGAGATCGGCACGGCTCGACACTTCGAGGATCTCGAAGAGCGTCAGCAGCGCCATGTGGTGATCGTGCGGATCGGTGCGCGCAATGAAGTGGCGCGAGCGCTCGAACAGATCCTCGAGACGCAGGAGCGTGCGAATGCGTTCGTTCAGCGGATATTCGTAGGTGATCACGCGCCGTGCGTTGCCAACTGATTCGGCGGAAAAGCTGGCCGGATTCTGAGCGATTTGGGTGGTCAGCACAACTTAACTCTTGGCAGAGATTGCCATTTTCCGATAGCGCGCGTCGAGGGCCGCCACCTGCTTGCGCAGTGCGTCAAGCGAGCCCGAGTTCTCGAGCACGTCGTCGGCCGCGGCGAGGCGCGCCTGGCGTGCCGCCTGCTGGGCGATGATCGCGCGAATCTCCTTGTCCGACAGGCCGCTGCGCGCGCGGACCCGCTCGACCTGCAGGTCTTCGGGTGCATCGACCACGAGGACGCGCTGCACCCGGTCGCGCGGGCGGCCGGACTCGACAAGGAGCGGCACCACGTAGATCACGTAGGGACCGGCTGCGGCCGCGATGCGCCGCTCGGCCTCGGTGCGGATCATCGGATGCAGCAGCTTTTCCAGCGCCTGCTTTGCCGCCGGATCGGAAAACACGTGCTTGCGCATGGCATCCCGGTCCATCGCACCCTTGCTGGTGATGAATGCAGCGCCGAACAAGGACTTGATGTGAGGCAGCGCCGTGCCGCCTGCTTCGGTGAGCTCGCGCGCGATCGCATCGGTATCGATCACGTCGGCGCCGAGCCGCGCGAATTCTTCGGCCGCTGCGCTCTTGCCGCTGCCGATGCCGCCCGTAAGGCCTACAACGAAGCTCACAGCTGGTTTAGATACCAGCGCAGGATCGGCTCGCCCCAGAAGAGCGCGACGAGCGCGGCGATGGCAATGTAGGGACCGAAATGAAACTTGAAGCCGGCGTCCCACTTGCCGCGCGCGGCGAACATTTGCAGCGCGCCGAAGGCGAGGCCGACGAGCGAGGAGAGCAGGATCACGAGCGGCAGCATTTTCCAGCCGAGGAACGCGCCAACCGCAGCGTTCATCTTGAAGTCACCGTAGCCCATGCCTTCCTTGCCGGTGACGAGCTTGAATCCCCAATAGACGAGCCACAGGACGAGGTAACCTGCCACGGCGCCCATCACGGCTTCGGGCAGCGGCACGAATGCGCCGCGCAGATTGACCAGCAAGCCAACCCAGACGAGCGGCAGCGTGAGGTCGTCCGGCAGAAGCCCGGTCTCCTGGTCGATGAAGGCGAGCGCAATGGTGAACCATACGAAGAGGGCGCCGCCGAGCGCCGCCGCCGTGGGTCCGAAGCGCCAGGCGGAGTAGGCAGCACCGACGCCAGCGAGAAACTCTACAAGTGGATAGCGAGCGCTGATCTTCGTGCCGCAGCTCGAGCACTTGCCGCGCAGGACGGCCCAGCTGATGAGCGGGATGTTCTCGATCGCCGTGATGGCGTGCCCGCAGCTCGGGCAGCGTGAGCGGGGCGAGACGAGGCTAAGCGGCGGCTCCTGCGGTGCGGGCTGGCCGGCGAGCTCGGCGCATTCGGCGCGCCACTCGCGCTCCATCATCTTCGGCAGGCGATGGATGACGACGTTCAAGAACGAGCCGATGCACAGCCCGAAACCGAAAGCGAACCAGGGAAGAACGGCTGGCTGTGCGAGCCAGCCGAAGGACGACATCCGCTAGACCGCCTGGCCCATCTTGAAGATCGGCAGGTACATGGCGATCACCATGCCGCCGATCAGGGTGCCGAGCACCACCATGATCATGGGCTCCATGAGGGAGGAAAGTGCTTCCACCGCGTCGTCCACCTCGGCCTCGTAGAAGTCCGCCACCTTGCCGAGCATGCCGTCGAGCGCGCCGGTTTCCTCGCCGATCTGGCACATCTGCAGCACCATCGATGGGAACACGTTGGTGCTCGTCATCGCCACCGTCAGCGCAGTGCCCGTGGATACATCCTGCTGGATTTTCTTGGTCGCTTCGAAGTACACGTAATTACCAGCCGCGCCGCCGACGGAATCGAGCGCTTCGACGAGCGGCACGCCCGCCGCGAACATGGTCGAAAGCGTGCGCGTCCAGCGCGCGATACTCGAGATTTTCACGAGGTGACCGAACACTGGCGCCTTCAGCATAAGGCGGTCCATGAAGATCTGCACCGCGAGCGAGCGCTTCCAGGACTCGAGGAAGCCGTAGATGCTGCCGCCGATCACCGAGAAGATGATGTACCAGTACTTGACGAAGGCATCGGAGATCGCCATTACGAAGAGGGTCGGCGCCGGCAGGTCCGCGCCGAAGGCCGTGAACACCTGCTTGAACGCCGGGATCACGAAAATCATGATCACCGCCGTGATGATGAACGCGACCGCAATGATCGCAATCGGGTAGAAGAGCGCGCTCTTGATCTTCGACTTGATGGCGAGCGTCTTTTCCTGGTACGTCGCCAGGCGATCGAGCAGCGTCTCGAGAATACCGGCCTGCTCGCCTGCCGCGACCAGGTTGCAGAAAAGGGCGTCGAAGTAGAGGGGATACTTGCGGAACGCTGTGGCGAGCGACGAACCCGTCTCGACGTCAGTCTTGATGTCCGTCAGGAGCTTGCCCACTGCGGGATTCGCGGCGCCCTTGCCGACGATCTCGAACGATTGCAAGAGCGGCACGCCCGCTTTCATCATGGTCGCGAGCTGGCGCGTGAAAAGCGCGATGTCTTTCGAGCCGACCTTGCCGCCGCCGGCCTTCTTCTGCTTCTTGACCTTCTGCACCATGATGCCCTGACGGCGCAGAGTGGCGTTGACTGCGGTCTCGCTCACCGCCTTGATCTCGCCACGCACGACCTTGCCCGCCTTGTCCTTCCCCTCCCAGGCGAACATGAATTCCTTCGGCCCTTTTGCCGCGGCCGGTGCGGCTGCTGCTGTTGCCATTTGTTGGGTGCTCCCCGAACTACCGACCGAGCATGATGCCTATCGCTCCGTCCTTTGTAAAGCCTGAAGTTCCTGTTCTAAGCCTCTGTAGTCTCTGTATTTTCTACATTCTCGAGCGGCCGGAAAATTCGCACGGTTTTGATCGTCCGACCCTGCGTGTGAACGATTTCCATCGGCACGCTGTTGATCTTGATCGAGACATCGGCTTCCGGGATTTCCTGCAGGTGCTCGACGATCAGGCCGTTCAGCGTCTTTGGACCGTCGGTCGGAAGCGACAGTCCCAGCGCGCGGTTGACCTCGCGTAGCGGCATTGCGCCGTCGGCCGTCGCGGTCCCGTTCTCATCCCACGTGAGCGGCCCTGCGGTGGGTAGCGTGGTCGTGAACTTGCCGATCATTTCCTCGATGATGTCCTCGAGGGTGACGAGTCCCATCAGCTCGCCGTACTCGTCGACCACCAGCGCGAGCCGCTCGCGGTTCTCCTGGAAGTACTGCATCTGCGCGAGCGCCGAAGTCGACGCCGGCACGTAGTACGGTTCATCGAGCACTTCGGTCACAGCGGCCTCTTCGAGCCGACCGGCGTTCAGCGCTGCGAGGATCTTTCGGATGTGCAGCACGCCGGCGATCTCGCCTTCGTGGTCGCGGAACACGAGGAGACGCATGTGATGGCTGGTGGCTAGCTGTCGCGACACCGTTTCCATGCCGTCCTCGAAACAGATCGACTCGATGCGCGCCCGCGGCACCATCACGTCCTGCACGGTGATCGCACCGAGGTCGAAGAGGTTGAGCAGGATCGACAGGTGTTTCTTCGGCATGAAACTCGACGACTCGAGCACGAGCGTGCGGATCTCTTCCGGCGAGAGCTTCGGCGTGTCGGTGTCCTCGCCGGGCCGGATGCCGACGAGGCGCAGCATCGGCCGCGCGAAGAGATTGATGAACCAGGCCGGGATGTCGAGAAGATAAAGCGCGGCCTTGACCGGCAGTGAAAGGAGCAGCGCCGCGCGTTCGGGGTGCGTCGCGCCGATCACTTTCGGGGTGATCTCCGCGAAGACGATGATGATGAAGCCGACCACGATTGGCGTAAGGATCACCACGAGGCGCTCTTCGCCAAAAAAATGCGCCGCGATGAATCCCGATACGGTCGTCGCGCCGGTAATCGAGAGCGTGTTGCCGATGAGGATGCCGCCGAGCAGGCGATCGGTCCGCTTGAGGAGCTCCTGAACGCGCTCGGCGGAGGTGTTGCCCTCGCTCACCAGGTGCGTGAGCCGGTAGCGGTTGATTGCCATCATCGCCGTCTCTGCGATGGAAAAAAAT
>JAFARH010000305.1 GCA_019245555.1 Betaproteobacteria bacterium | reverse complement strand
CTTGAAGGGCAGCCCCGCCGAGCTCTTCGACGACACGGATCTGCATCTCTTCCTCGATGCCGCGCGCAAGACGCTCGACGAAGGCGACGTGAACCAGTCCTTTGCGTGGCAGAACCCGAAGAACGGCCATCGCGGCGAATTCACGGTGCTGAAGCGCTTCGAATCCAAGGGCCGCGCTTGCAAGCAGGTGCGCGTGCACAACGAGGCCGACCTGCGTAAATCGACGATGCACCACAATCTTTGCGTCGTGAACGGTGCCTGGCGGCTGACGGGCGACATCAAACAGGGAGGAAAGAAATGAAGAACGAGCAGCGCGGCATCACCGTCTACTTCAACGACGGCACCAGCATGAAGATCGACTTCCCGAAGCAGGCGGCGAACGACATCGCCGCCGGCATGAGGTTGAAGGAGATCTTCGCCGCCAAGCAGCTCCTGGCGGAGATCGACGGCGCGCTGGTCGTGATCCCGTTCGACAGCATCAAGTACGTGGTGGCGCATCCGGCGCCGCCGACATTGCCCGAGTACACGATCAAGGGAGCATCCATCGCACCAGGGAGGTGAACCATGAAGCGCATCACTCTTGCCTTTATTGCCGTTGCCATGACCGCGTGCAGCAGCCCGCCGCCGCGCATTCCCACCGAGTACGACGTCGTATTGACCCGGCCGAAGCCGACCACCCCGGAAGCGCAACGGCAGGAATGTTCCTGGATCGAGACTTCGCTCGAGCGGCAGAAGAGCCTCGCCAACTATGTGACCGCTACCTCCACCTACCCGGCGGTAGCCCTCGCCTACCAGGACACGACGCAGCGGAACATGGCGGTGCTCAACTCTCGCTCGCAGGCGATCAGCTGCCAGGTCGCAGCTGGCGCCCAGTCGTTCGATCAGTGCTTCGCGCGCTGCACGCAGTACACGAGTCGAAGCAAAGAACAGTGCTTCGACGCCTGTAACCGGTAGAGGCTATTCCTTAGAGGCGGCTGGCTTCCTGGCGGCCGCCTTCTTCGCAGCTTTCTTCGGCGGGGGCGCGTAGACGGAAGTGGCAGCGGTGCGCGCCGCGAGCGTCTCGTCCTGCAGCTTGTAGGCCGCGTAGTACTTGTAGATGCTGCGTACGAAGAGCACGGTCTCCTGCCCCACGCGCCGCGCGGCGACGCGCTCGACGTTGTCGAACCAGATGTCCGGATCGAGCCCCATCTTCGGCGCCTCGGCCCGCAGCGCCGCCACGCGCCCGGGCCCGCAGTTGTAGGCGGCGAGCGCGAACAAGGTCAGGTTCTGCTCGTCCGGCGAGCCGCCTGAGATCGCGCGGTCGCGCAGGATCCGCAGATACTTGATGCCACCGTGCACGTTGGGCTCGAGATGCGTGATGTCGCCTACGCCGAGCGTCTTGCCGGTGTCGGGCATGAGCTGCATCACGCCGATGGCACCGACGGAGCTGCGCGCGCTCTGGTCGAGCCGCGATTCCTGGTAGCCGAGTGCGGCCACTAGCAGTGGATCGAAGCCGTAGCGCGGCGCGTACTTGCGGAAGAGGACGATGGTGCTTTGGTAGCGCTTCCAGTCCGCATCGTGCGTGGCATTGCCGAGCGTCGGCACGTACGCCGGATAATTGCGCAGGCGCTGCGCGCGCATTCCTGGATATTTGTCGATGAACTCGTCGACCAGCCCAGCAAGCTTAGGGCTGCCGCTGCGGAAGGCCCAGCCGACCGATTGGCTCGCAGTGAGAGCGAGGTCTTTGCGCGGCTTGAGGCGCTTCTGCATGCGCGCCCAGATATCGGCTTTCCAGGCGTCTACGACCGTGAGTTCCATGAGGCCGGCCGCTACCATGTCCATCAGGTCCTCGTCCTCGAGCACCTCCGGCACGATCACGATGCTCACGGCCGGCAACCCTCGGCTGCTCAAGTCGCGGTTGAGGGCGACGAGGTTCGCGTAGTAGCTGCTCGACTGGCGCACATGTACGGCGTGGCCGCCGAGATCCTCAAGCTTTGCGAGCTTGGGCGAGCGCGGCCCGGTGACTACGATCTCGCCGGGTCCCTCTGCTAGCGGCTTGGAAAAAGCCACCTTCGTATCGCGCTCAGGCGTTATCGTCAGGTTGCCGGCAGCGATGTCGGCACGGCCCTCGAGCACGCCACTCAGCAAGCGATCGCGCGAGGTCGGCAGCGCGACCACCACGATCGGCTTCACCTTCTTCGGAAACTTCTTGTTGAGGAAGATCTCGAAGTCGCGCAGGGTGTCGGCGGTGAGACCGCGCTGCCTGCCGCGGTCGTTGAAATAAAGCGTCCGGCTGTAGGGTACGACGACACGCACCACCCTCCGCTCGAGCATCGCGTCGAGGTCACCGAATTGCGGCCTCGACTCGTACTCGAGACCCGTGACCGGGGCCGCCGCGGCATTCGCTGCCAAAAGCAGTGTGAACAGGGCGTTCACCGCACCATTGCAGCAAGCCGGAATCGCAACGCCAATGGGACCAAAGGCCAATATCGCAACCCCTCCTGCGTGGCAAAGATCATGCATGGCAAAAACTGGCACGCAGGAAAAGCTCAAGCGCAAGGTCTACAACAAGCACCTCGAGAAGCTTCACGGCGAGCTCGTCAAGCTGCAGCAGTGGGTGCAGCACGAGGGGCTCAGGGTTTGCATCGTCTTCGAGGGCCGCGACGGCGCCGGCAAGGGCGGCACGATCAAGGCGATCACCGAGCGGGTGAGCCCGCGCGTCTTCCGCGTCGTGGCGCTGCCCGCGCCCACCGAACGCGAGAAGAGCCAGATGTATCTCCAGCGATATATTCAGCATTTCCCCGCGGCGGGCGAGATCGTGATCTTTGACCGCAGCTGGTACAACCGCGCGGGCGTCGAGCGCGTCATGGAGTTCACGAGCGAGAAGCAGGTGAAGCGCTTCCTCAAGCTCGTGCCGCTGGTCGAGCGCACGATGGTCGACTCAGGGATCATTCTTCTCAAGTACTGGCTCGAGGTGAGCCCCGAGGAGCAGACCCGGCGGCTGGTCGCGCGCATGGACGATCCGCGCAAGATCTGGAAGCTCTCGCCAATGGACCTCAAGTCGTACAGCCGCTGGTTCGATTACTCGCGTGCTCGCGACGACATGTTCAAGTACACCGACACCGACTTCGCCCCCTGGTACGTCGCGCGCTCGGAGGACAAGAAGCGCGTGCGCCTCAACATCATCACGCACCTCCTATCCCAGATTCCCTACAAGAAGTTGCCGCGCGAGAAGATCAAGCTGCCCGACAGGCAGAAGCCCAAGGGCTATCGCGAGCCCCAGTACGAATACAGGTTCGTTGCGGAGAAGTTCTAGGCCGAAGTTCTCGACTATTCCCAGCTTTTCATCGGTACCCAGGCATTGAGCGGCTTGCCGTGGTACATGCGACCGCTGATGCGTTTCGCGAGCGCCTCGGCCTGCGGTCGTCCCATCGTCACTTCGATGATCGCCGTAGGCGCTCCGCTGTCTTTGACCAGGCTGATCTTTTCCACCGGCGCGTACTCCTTGAGGGCCTGACGGATGGTGTCTTCGGAGATGTCGTCCGGCAGGTTGCCGACGATGATGCGGACGGGGTTCGCCATAGGAACCTCATTGCACCAAAGCGTCGCAGCAGGAACAATGGGACCAAGGTCTAACAAGGGGGCGCAGTGGCGGTAGAGCGGCAGGGAGAGCTGGCACGCATCGTCCTCGCGGTGCTCTTCATCGCGGGGCTGATGGCCGCTTCGTTCTGGATCCTGTCGCCTTTCCTCGGCGCGCTGATCTGGGCGGTGATGATCGTGATCCCCACCTGGCCGTTCATGCTCGGCGTGGAGAAACGCCTCGGCAAGCGCCGGTGGGCGGCGGTCGCGTTCATGACGCTCATGCTCCTCGTGCTTCTTATCGGGCCGCTCCTCGCGGCAGCAGGCACGGTCCTCACCCATGTCGACGACATCAAGGGCTGGGCGAAGCAGATGCAGGACTTCAAGATGCCGGCAGCGCCGGCGTGGCTCGCCGGCCTGCCGCTCGTCGGTGACCGCGCAGCCAACGCCTGGAACGACCTCGCTGCGGAGGGCATCGAGTCAGTCTCGTCCTATCTCTCGCCGTACGCGGGCGACCTCGTGCGCTGGGTCGTCGAGAAGATGGGTAGCTTCGGCGCGCTCTTTGTCCAGGTCCTGCTCACCGTGGTTGCAGCCGCGGTGCTCTATGCCCACGGCGAAGGCGCGGCGGATGTCGCGCTCCGCTTCGGCGAGCGGCTCGCCGGCAAGCACGGCAGGGGCGCAGTGCGGCTCTCGGCGCAAGCGATCCGCGGCGTCGCGCTCGGCGTGGTGGTCACCGCCCTCCTCCAGGCCATCGTCGGCGGCGCGGGCCTCTTCATCGCCGGGATACCGTTCGCCGCGCTGCTCACCGCCCTCATCTTCCTGCTCGCCGTGGCGCAGATCGGCGGCGGACCGGTGATGATCGTGCCGATCCTGTGGCTCTACTGGAAAGGCTCCGTCGGCTGGGGCACGTTCCTGCTCGTCGTCGGCGTGATCACCGCGACGATCGACAACGTGGTGCGCCCGATCTTGATCAAGAAAGGCGCCGACCTGCCGCTGCTCCTTATCTTCGTCGGCGTGATCGGCGGCCTCGTGACCTT
>JAFARH010000255.1 GCA_019245555.1 Betaproteobacteria bacterium | reverse complement strand
CTTCGACGTTGGCGTTGAGCTTGGCCGCGATGTAATAGCGCAGCCACTCCGCGTTCATCCCGAGTTCGAGATAGCGCAGTGGACTGATCCCGGTACCGCGCGACTTCGACATCTTGTCGCCCGAGACGGTGATGAAGCCGTGCACGTACACGTGGTCTGGCACCTTGTACGGCTTGCCCGCGAACTCGAGCATGGCCGGGCAGAAGAGCGTGTGGAAGTAGATGATGTCCTTGCCGATGAAGTGCACCTGCTCGCTCGCCGGGTCGGCGAGGAATTTCTCGAAGTCGAGGCCCTTCTTGGCGCAGTAGTTCTTGAACGAAGCGAGATAGCCGATGGGCGCGTCGAGCCAGACGTAGAGATATTTCTCTTCCGTGATGTCGGGCACGCGGATGCCGAAGTAGGGCGGGTCGCGCGAGATGTCCCAGTCGGAGAGCGCCTTCTCGCCCTCGCCCTCGAGCCACTCGTTCGCCTTGTTGACGACCTGCGCCTGCAGGCGGTCCTTGGTTTCCAGCCAGTCCTTGAGGAACGCCTTGCACTTCGGATCGGACAGGCGGAAGAAATAATGCTCCGAGCTTTTCAGGAGCGGCGTCGCGCCCGAAAGCGCCGAGTAGGGATTCTTCAGCTGCGTCGCCGAGTACACGGTGCTGCAGTTCTCGCAGGCGTCGCCGTACTGGTCCTTCGCGCCGCAGTTCGGGCACTCGCCCTTGATGTAGCGGTCGGCGAGGAACATCTTCTTCACCGGGTCGAAGAATTGCTCGACGGGCTTCGTGTAGACGAGGCCCGCGGCCTTCAGCTTGCGATAGATGTCCTGCGAGAGCGCGGTGTTCTCGGGCGAATGCGTCGAGTGCCAGTTGTCGAAAGAGACATGGAAGCCGTCGAGGTACGCCTTGCGTCCCTTGGCGATGCCCGCGACGAATTCCTCCGGCGATTTCCCGGCTTTCTCGGCTGCGAGCATGATGGGTGCGCCGTGCGCGTCGTCGGCGCCGACGAAATGCACTTCGTGCCCTTGCATCCGCTGGAAGCGCACCCAGATATCGGCCTGGATGTACTCCATGATGTGGCCGATGTGGAACGCGCCGTTCGCGTACGGCAGCGCTGTCGTGACGGAGAGCTTGCGCTTGAGGGAGCGCGATTTTAGCTTACACTTCAAGCATGTCTTTCACTGAGCAGCAGGCGCAGGAAGCGCTGCGCAGCGTCGTCGATCCGAACACCGGCAAGGACCTCGTCGCGACTCGCGCGGTGCGCAACGTCAAGGTGTCCGGAAGCGACGTCTCGCTCGAAGTCGAGCTCGGTTATCCCGGCAAGAGCCAGTACGAGCCGATCCGGCGCATGGTCGTTCAGGCGCTGAAGGGCGCGGGCGCGTCCGGCGTGACCGCGAGCGTGCGTTCGAAGGTCGTTCCGCACGCCGTCCAGCGCGGCGTGAAGCTGGTTCCGGGCATCAAGAACATCATCGCGGTCGCGTCGGGCAAGGGCGGCGTGGGCAAGTCGACGACCGCGGTCAATCTCGCGCTCGCGCTCGCGGCCGAGGCCGCGGCGGTGGGCATCCTCGACGCCGACATCTACGGGCCGTCGCAGCCGATGATGCTCGGCATCGCCGGCCGCCCGGAATCGAAGGACGGCAAGCGCCTCGAGCCGATGGAAGGCCACGGGCTGCAGGCGATCTCGATCGGCTTCCTGATCGACATCGACACGCCGATGGTCTGGCGCGGCCCGATGGTCACGCAGGCGCTCGAGCAGCTCCTCAAGGACACGAGCTGGCGCGAGCTCGACTACCTCGTCGTCGACCTGCCGCCGGGCACCGGCGACATCCAGCTCACGCTCGCGCAGAAGGTGCCGGTCACCGGCGCGGTCATCGTCACCACGCCGCAGGACATCGCGCTCATCGACGCCCGCAAAGGGCTCAAGATGTTCGAGAAGGTCGGCATCCCGATCCTCGGCATCGTGGAGAACATGTCGTTCCACGTCTGCCCGAAGTGCGGGCACGAGAGCCATATCTTCGGCTCGGGCGGCGCGGCGAAGATGGCGAAGGACTACGGCACCGAGCTCCTCGGGCAGCTGCCGCTCGACGAGACGATCCAGCAGCAGGCGGACTCGGGGAAGCCCACCGTCGTCTCCGATCCCGACGGCAAGATCGCCGAGATCTACCGCAGGATTGCCCGGCGCGCGGCGGTGAAGATCGCCGAGTCGCAGCGCGACATGACGGCGAAGTTCCCGAACATCGTCGTCCAGAATACCTAGGCTGGAACTTCTCCGACGATCGTGCAGCGCCGGATCACCCGGCCCTGGTTCGTCGCGTCGTACTCCGTGGCCCGGTGCAGCACGCAGCGCTTGTCCCAGATGAGGA
>JAFARH010000248.1 GCA_019245555.1 Betaproteobacteria bacterium | reverse complement strand
CGCTGATGCCGAAGAGGCCGATCACGGCGACCAGGAAGTTGATCCCGCGGAAAAGCTCGCTCCACCCGAAGGTCATGCGCAACTGGCCAGAGACGGTGTCCATGCCGACGCTGGCGAGGAGGAGCCCGAGCGACATCGAAATGAGCGTCTTGTGCTTCTCCTCGCGGCCAAGACCGACGAATGAGCAGAAGGTCAGCAGGTAGACGGAGAAAAACTCCGGCGGACCGAAGCGCAACGCAAACGATGCAATCCCGGGCGCTATGAAGGTGATGAGTAGCACAGCCACCAGCGAGCCGATAAAGGAGGAGGTAAATGCAGCGGTCAACGCCTCGGCTGCCTTGCCTTGCTGCGCCATCGGGTAGCCGTCGAATGTGGTGGCGACTGACCAGGCTTCGCCCGGAATGTTGAAGAGGATCGAAGTGATGGCGCCGCCGAAGAGCGCTCCCCAGTAGATGCAGGAGAGCATCACGATCGCCGACGTCGGGTCCATCGTGAACGTGAGCGGCAGCAGGATCGCCACGCCGTTCGGCCCGCCTAAGCCCGGGAGCACGCCGACGAAGATGCCGAGGACGAGGCCGAGCATCATCAGCGCGAGCGTCTTCCAGGTGAGGAGGACGCTGAAGCCGTAGAGGAGAAGCTCGAATGCCTCCATCAGTATCCGAACAGGTGCTCGACCGGCCCCTTGGGCATGATGACATCGAAGGCGATCTCGAACGTCACGAACATGGCGATCGAGAAGATCGCCGCCGTCAACACCGATTTCCACACCGCAATCCGGCCGACGGCGATCATGAAGCCCGTGATGAGGAGGAAGCTGGCGACGTAGAGGCCGAACCATTCCATCAGAACGCAGAAGGCGATCGTAGGCACGAGCACCTGCAACACCCGGCTCAGCTGGTCTCGGCGCACGAACGCTTCACCTTCTCCGCGTACGATCCACTCTTTGACGATGCCCCAGAGACTCGCGCCGGCGAGGATCATCGAGAGGTAGAACGGGAAGTAGCCGGCCTGCGGGCCGGTCGAATCCCACGACATGCCGGTACGCCAGTTATCGAAGGCGAGCAGGCCCGCGAGCGCGAGCAGCAGCACCGACACTGCTATGTCGACGCTGCGATTGCTCGCGACTGCTGGGGATTCCGCCGGCTTCTGTTCTTCCGGCGGCATCAGTTTGCGACGAAGCCTGCCTCGGTCATGAGGTTCTTGTTGAGCGTGTCGTCCTCTTCCAGGAATTTGAGCATGTCTTTCCCGGCGAGGAAGATCGGCTTCAGTGCCTGCTTCTCCATGTAGTCCTTGTATTCCGCCGTCTGCGTGACCTTGCGGAAGAGATCGACGTAAAACGCGGTCTGATCCGCTGTGACCTTGCCTGGCAGGAACATCGCGCGGAGCATCAGGTACTGCACGTCGAGCCCTTCTTCCTTGCAGGTCGGGACGTCATTCCACGACTGCTTGTCCGTCACTTTGGTCTTGTATTGGCTGCGCTCCTTGTCGAACACGCAGAGCGCGCGCACCTGACCGGCGCGCCAGACTTCCAGGTTCTCCGACGGGTTGTTCACGTTGGACTGCGTGTGGTTTCCCACGAGCTGCGTCGCCGCCTCGCCGCCGGACTTGTACGGCAGGTAGGCGAACTTGGCACCCGTCTTCTTCTCGATGAAGACGGTGAGGACATGGTCTTCGCGCTTGGAACCGGTGCCCCCCATCTTGAATGGTGGGTTCGCGCTTTTCGCGGCGGCGATGAAATCCTTCACCGTGGCCTGCGGCATCGTCGTGTTGTCCCAGAGGATGAACTGGTCCAGCGCGATGACGGACACCGGCGTGAGCTCGCGCCAGTTGAACGGGATCTTCGCCGAGAGCGGCAACATGTAGATCAGCGAGTAGGCGATCAACACCTTGTTCGGGTCGCCCGCGCTCGACTTCATGTACATGAGCGCTTCCGCACCAGACGCGCCGCCCTTGAGCGACACGACCATCGGCTCCTTCATCAGCTTGTTCTTCTGGATGGCGGCTTGCATCATCCGCGCCATCTGGTCAGAGGCGCCGCCGGCGCCCGCTGCGACCACGATCTCCACCGGCTTTGTCGGCTCCCACGCGAGCGCGGAGCCCGTAAGCGCGAGGGCGGCAAGCCCTGCGGCCAATTCAAATACACGCATTTGTATCCTCCTTCTGGTTTTGCTCGAACTGCGGGCTAGGCGACCTTGCGTGCAGGCGCCTTTGCGCACCCCGAGAGATAGTCCATCGCTGCTTGCACGCCTTCCTTCTTCACGGGAACGCCCGCGAGCGCGAGGCCCATTTCAACGCCTGTCAGCGTACCCATCAGCATCAGGTCGTTGAAATCTCCGAGATGCCCGATACGGAACATCTTGCCGCCGAGCTTGGTGAGTCCGGTGCCAAGCGAAAGATCGAAGGCCTCCAGGATCACCTTGCGCACACGGTCGGCGTCGTGGCCGGCGGGCATCAATACGCCGGTCAGCGATGCAGAGTATTCGCGCGGATCAAGCGCATATACCTCGAGTCCCCACGCGCGCACGGCGCGGCGCGTGGCCTCGGCGTGGCGCTGGTGGCGCGCAAACACGTTGTCCAGTCCTTCCTCGTCCAGCAGCATCTTCAGCGCTTCGGCGAGGCCGTAAAGCATGTTGGTCGCGGGCGTATAGGGGAAATAGCCCTTCTTCCCGTTCTCGATCATCTCGTCCCACGCCCAGTAGGCCCGGGCAAGCTTGGCGGACTTCGAGGCCGCCAGCGCCTTCGACGAGATGCAGTTGAACGAAAGGCCCGGAGGCAGCATCAGGCCCTTCTGCGATCCGGCGACGGTGACGTCGACGCCCCACTCATCGTGGCGGTAGTCGATCGAAGCGAGCGACGAGATCGTGTCGACCATATAGAGCGCGGGATGCTTCGCGGCATCGATCGCCTGGCGCACTTCAGCGAGGCGCGAGACGACGCCGGTCGAAGTCTCGTTGTGCACGACTGCGACCGCCTTGATGCGCTTGTCCGTGTCAGCCCGCAGCCGCTTCTCGATCGCTTGCGGATCTGCGCCGTGGCGCCAGTCGCCAGCGATGAATTCGACGTTGAGCCCGAGCTTCGCCGCCATCTTCTGCCAGAGGGTGGCGAAGTGCCCGGTCTCGTACATCAGCACCAGGTCGCCGGGTGAGAGCGTGTTGACGAGCGCCGCTTCCCACGCGCCGGTGCCTGAGGCCGGGTAGATCACCACCTCGCCTTGCGTGCTCTTGAAGACGCGCTTCATGCCGGCGATCACGTTCTTGCCGAGCGTCCCGAACTCGGGTCCGCGGTGATCGACGGTCGGAAAATCGATCGCGCGGAGCACACGATCTGGGACATTCGTAGGTCCCGGGATTTGCAGGAAGTGTCGTCCGGCGCGTCGCGTCGACGATGAGGTCATTGGGGTATTCTAACTGCGGCCTCGATGAACGCTCCCTTGACCCGAGTCAAGTTCGCCCGCGCGAATGCCTCGTCCATCGCCGCGCGGCTCCGTAAAGAGTTCGACGGCGAAGCGCTG
>JAFARH010000199.1 GCA_019245555.1 Betaproteobacteria bacterium | reverse complement strand
TGGCGAAAGCCAAGAAGGACATCGATGAGCTCGCCGCGATGTGCAAGGGGTGGAATGGCCGCCAGGTGCGCAAGCTGATCCTGGCCGGCCTCGCACAGCGGCTGGAGGTGGCGAAGGATCCAGCACAACTCAAATTCGAAGATCTGCGCGAAGCGGCGCGGAAGAAAGGAGGCGTGGAATGGGCTGGCGAGGCCGCGCCGTCATCGAAGGAGCTCGTTGGCGATGTGCCGGCGGAGTTGAAGCATGACCACGATCACGGGCATGGCGAAGACCATGACCATCACAAGACTCGGAGGATGCGTTGATGAAATGGAAGTCGGCATTGGCGGCGGCACTCTTGCCGCTCGCAGCAGCAGCACAACCTACCCACGTTCCTAGCTTCTCAGGCAAAACGATCACCATTCTCGTCGGGTACAAGCCTGGCGGCGGCTACGACGCCACGGCGCGCATGCTGGCGCGCCACCTGCCGGATCACCTGCCCGGCAAGCCGACGGTCATCGTGCAGAACATGCCCGGCGGCAACAGCATCATCGGCGCCAACCACATGTACAACGTGGCGAAGCCCGACGGACTGACGATTGGCACGTTCAACCGCAACCTGCCGATCGCGCAGCTCACCAAGGTCCAAGGCGTGAAGTTCGACATGCTGAAGTTCGCCTGGATCGGCTCGGCGGCGAACGAGGCGACGATCCTCGCGATTCGCGCCGACCTGCCCTACAAGAACTGGGACGAGCTTCGCAAGGCGAAGGAAAACGTGGTCATCGGCTCGACCGGGCCTGGCGCCAATACGCACGACTTCCCGCTGCTCCTCAAGGACCTCTTGGGCGTGAAGCTCAAGATCGTCAGTGGCTACTCGTCGAGCGCCGACATCATGCTCGCAGTGGAGCGCAAGGAAGTCGACGGCCGCGCCGGCTCGTACACCTCGCTCAAGCCATTCATCGATCGCAATCTCGTTCGGCCGATCATCCGCGCCCGCTCCAACGAGTCCGTCATCGAGAAGCTGCCGGTCGACGAAAGCTTCGCCCCGAATCCGCGCGCGAAGGCGATCATGGCGCTGCGCTCGGCACCCGAGGTCATCGCGCGGCCGTACGTGCTGCCGCCGAATACGCCGGCCGACATCGTCAAGGTGTACCGCGATGCCTTCGCGGCGACGATCAAGGATCCGGCGCTCATCGCCGAATCGCAGAAAGCGCAGTTCGACCTTGAGTACACCTCCGGTGACGAAGCAGTGAAGGTGCTGAAGGAAGTGCTCTCGCAGCCGAAGGACATCGTCGACGAATTCAGCAAGTACGTGAAGTTCGGCGAGTAGTGCTGGACGCGTTCATCCAGGGCCTCCTGCTGGTCCTCCAGTGGAAGGCTTTCGTCTTCATGCTGGCCGGCATCTTCGTGGGCTTCTGGGTGGGCCTGCTGCCGGGGCTCGGCGGCGCGACGACGCTCGCGCTGATGCTGCCGTTCATCTACAACATGCAGCCGGTCGAGGCTTTCGCGTTCCTGCTCGGGATGCATTCTGTCGTCGCCACGACCGGCGACATCACCTCGATCCTCTTCGGCGTTCCCGGTGAAGCGACGACGGCGGCGATCATCCTCGATGGCCATGCGATGGCGAAGAGGGGCGAGGCCGGGCGCGCGCTCGGCGCGGCCCTCGCCTCCTCGTTCGTCGGCGCGCTGATCGGCGCGGCCGCGCTCGCGCTCGCCATCCCGATCGTGCGGCCGCTGGTGCTGACCTTCGGGTCGCCCGAGCTCTTCATGCTGGCGATCGTCGGCCTCGCTTTCATCGCGTCGCTCTCCGCTCAAGGAGCTCGCGGCATGGTGCGCGGCTTCCTCGCCGGAGGGCTCGGCCTTTTCCTCGCGATGGTCGGCCAGGACCCGCAGGCAGGCGTCGCGCGCTACACGCTGGACACGCTGTACCTCTGGCAGGGATTGGATCTGGTGCCCGTGCTGGTAGGCTTGTTCGCCATCCCGGAGATCATCGACCTCGTCGTGCGCGGCACCTCGATCGCGGGCAACGCGCCCGCGGGACGCATCAGCAAAGGCGTATTCGAAGGCGTCAAGGACGTTTTCCGTAACTGGTGGCTGACCGTGCGCTGCGGCCTCATCGGCACGTTCATCGGCCTCACCCCAGGTCTCGGCGGCGCGGTCGCGCAGTGGATGGCCTACGGCCACGCGACGCAGAGCGCCCGCACGGCGGAAGAGCGCAAGGGCTTCGGACAGGGCGACGTGCGCGGCGTCATCGGACCCGGCGCGGCGTGCAACTCCAAGGAAGGCGGGGCGCTGATCCCGACGATCGCATTCGGCGTACCGGGCGGCGCGTCGATGGCAATCCTGCTCGGCGGCTTCTTCCTGCTCGGGCTGGTGCCTGGACCCGACATGCTGACGAAGCACCTGCCGGTGACCTTCTCGCTCGTCTGGACCATCGTGATCGCCAACATCATCACCGTCGTCGCGTGTTTCCTGCTGCTCAACCGCCTCACCGCGCTCACGAACGTGCAAGGACACCTGCTGGTTCCGGTGGTACTCGTGCTCGTGTTCATCGGCAGCTACACGTCCAACTCGAGCTATGCCGACATCCTGGTGAGCCTCATCTTCGGTGCCCTCGGCTATTTCATGGTGGTCGCCGGCTGGCCGCGCGCACCGCTCGTGCTGGGCCTCGTGCTCGGCAAGATCGCCGAGAACTATCTCTATATCTCGGTTGCGCGCTATGACTTCGCGTGGCTCGGCCGTCCGGTGGTCGTAGTGTTGCTGATCATTGCGGTCGGCGTGATCCTCTTCCCGGCCGTGCAGGCCTGGCGCTCAAGGCGGGCCCATGGCTAATCGCACCTCGCTCGGCCTCGCGATCGTCATCATGTTGCTCTCCGCCCATGGCATCTACAGCGCCCACGAGTGGCCGCTGAAGGCGAAACTCTTCCCGCTCGTCATAGCGATCCCGCTTTTCTTCCTCGCCGCGGCAGAGGCGCTCTGGGTGATTTTCGGCAAGAGCCCCACGGCCTCGGCCTCCGACTTCAAGCTCTCCGAGGACCAGCCTGCCGAGGTGGCGCGGCGCAGGACGCTCCTTGCCACCGGCTGGGCGATCGGCTTCTTCGTGCTGATACTGCTGCTCGGTTTTCCGATCGCCGTGGCAGCGATGGTCTTTGCTTATCTGACGGTACAGGGCAAGGAAGGCTGGATCTTCTCCGTCGTCTTCACCGCGGCGGTATGGTTCTTCTTCTACGGCCTTTTCGAGCTCCTGCTGCACATGCATTTCCCCGACGGATGGCTCTTCGGCGGATTCGGCGGCTTCTAGCCGCTCTCGTTTCGCTCTTCGCACTCGCTAGCGCGAACGCGCAGGTTTATCCGTCGCGTCCCATCCGCATCGTCATCCCGCAGCCGCCGGGCGGCGCGAATGACACGGTTGCACGCGTTTTTGCACCAGCGCTCGGCGACGCGCTCGGTCAGCCGATCGTGGTGGAGAACCGCCCGGGAGCGAATGGCAATGTCGCCATGGAAGCTGTCGCAAAGGCAGCGCCGGACGGCTACACGCTGTTGCTCGGTGCGGACGCGCAGATCGTCATCAATCCGCACTTCTATCCGAACCTGCCGTTCGACACGCTGAAGGACCTCGTGCCGGTGGCGAGCCTCGTGAACACCAACATGGTGCTGGCCGTGAACCCGTCGTTGCCGGTGAAGAATTTGCAGGGATTCATCGACTACGCAAAGCACGCCAATCCCCCGCTCGCCTACGGCTCGATCGGCAACGGCAGCCAGCATCACCTGGTAATGGAGATGCTGAAGCAGCGCGCGCACATCGATCTCCTGCATGTGCCGTTCAAGGGCGGCGGACCGGCGACGACGGCGTTGATGGCGGGCGAGATCGCCGTTGCATTCGGCGGCAACTCGATTACCGGACCCGCGAAAGCCGGCAAGCTCCGCCCCCTCGCCGTCGCTGGCAAGCATCGCTCTGCGTCGTTTCCGGATGTGCCACGTCTCGCCGAGCTCTATCCCGGCTTCGAGGTCACGCCGTGGCTCGGCCTGTTTGCGACGGCGGGCCTGCCCGCGCCCGTCATGGAGAAACTACGAGAGGCAACGAGCCGCGCGCTCGGCGACGCGCAGACCGTGGAACGCGTCCGCCGCGTAGGCGGCCTCGAGCCCTACTCCAGCACGCCTGAAGAATTCGCGGCGCTGCTCCGCGCCGAGTACGCCAAGTACGGTGAGGTCGTAAAGGCGGTCGGCGCGAAGATCGATTGACCAACGCTTGTCCCGCGCGCGTCGAGTCGCAATCCGCTTGAGCGTCATGCGATTTCTACGCAAATCCCCGGTGCAGACATTCCTGCTGTTACCGCTCGCGACGATGGCGTTCGAATTCGCGCTGGGTCCGCTCTACGTCAGGTCGATCTACTTACCCGTAATGATCTGGGGCTATCTGCAATACCGCTTGTGCGGCATCTACCGCATCCGCCTCGGCGGCGGCGGGCCTGGCCTCTCCGGCGCCCCGCCCGAACGAATCGTGGACAGCGGCATCTACGGCTGGATGCGCAACCCGATGTACCTCGGACACATCATCTACATGTTCGGCGTCGCGCTGGTTTTCGACTCATGGTTTGCCGCCGTGGTCGCTGCGGCGCGCACCGTCTGGTTCCACTTCCGGGTGCTGAAAGACGAGCGTGGCCTCACTGAACGGTTCGGCGACCCGTATCTGCGATACACGATGCGGGTAAAGCGCTGGCTTCCCGGCTTGTTCTGAATTCCGGACAACGTCCGGAATTAACGCGGACGGTCGCCTTGGATGGTGACGCGGCGCATCCACCGATTCTCATCGGGGTTGAAGTCGCGGCGCGCGTGGAGCGTGCAGCGGTTGTCCCAGAGGAGCAAGTCCCCTACGCGCCAGCGATGCTCGTACGTGAACTCAGGGCGCTCGATCGTGCGGAACATCAGGTCGAGCAGCTGCTCGCTCTCCTCGTCGGCCAATCCTTCGATGTGGTGCGTCATCAGGCGGTTCACATAGAGCGCCTTGCGTCCCGTCGCCGGATGTGTGCGCGCGACAGGGTGCGCGTATGACATGCCGTCCTTCGGTGCGACCATGTTCTTGCGATCGAGCACGCCGCCGTCGTAGTCGTAGACCTGCACTGCCTTGCGGCCCTCGATCCGCAATCGAGCATCCGCGGGCAGCGCGTCATAGGCCTTGTAGGCATTGGCGAAGAGCGTATTGCCGCCCTCCTTCGGGATCTCGATCGAGTAGAGCATCGTGCCCGCCGCCGGGCGCTCGCGGTAGCACTGGTCGCTATGGAACTGCATCTCGCCGAGCGGCAGCGCGCCGACGATCTTGCCGTCCTTCTTGCGGTTGCCGATGTACATCACCGCCTTGTTCGTCTCGGAGTGGTGCGAGGTGTGGATCGGCGAGAGCTCGCCGAAACGCCGGGCAAAGCGAACCTGCTCGTCTTCCGTCAGCGATTGCCCTCGCAGCAGTATCACCTGGTAGCGATGCCAAGCTTCCAGAACTCCCGCAAATGTCGCGTCGGCTATGGGTCGCGACGCATCCACGCCGCGGATTTCGGCGCCCAGTGCCGGTGAAAGAGGGACAACTTCCATGACGAGAGTTTATTCGGCTTCGACCGTCCGCACGCCCCACCAGTTCGCAATCGCGGCGGCGATGACTGCGGCGCCGATCAGCGTGGCCACCGACGCACCTACCAGATCGGCCACGAATCCGGCCTGAAGGCGCCCGAGGGGCGCGCTGCCCCGGGTGGTTAGGACAACCACGGACATGATCCGGCCGCGCAGGTTGTCGGGCACCGCAGTTTGGGCGAGCGTATTGCGGTTCACGCCCCAGATGCCGTCGCAGGTACCCAGCAGGAAAAGGAGCACGACCGAGAGGGCGAGCCAGTGAGACAGCGCGAATGCCGCGAGGATCACGGCGTAGACGGCTCCGGCGGAAAGGATGACGTGCATGTGGCGCCTGAGCTGCGCCACGACCATGAAAAGCATCGCGCAAAGGCCGCCCGCGCCGAGTCCACTCATCATCCACCCGAGGCCTTGCGCGTCGGTACCGATGACGTCCTTCGCGATTATCGTGATCAACGTGATGTTGTGGCCGAAGAGGCCGCTCACGATCTCGAGCGCGAGGGCGACGCGCAAAGGGGTGTGGCCCCACACGAATTGCAGTCCTTCCTTCATGCCCTGCCACAGCGTGCCGGGCGCCGCCTGCGCGTGCGGCGCGCCCGGCGGCAGGCGCATCGCGGCGAGCGCGGTAAGCATCCCCGTGAAGCACACCGCGTTGATCCAGAACGGCAGTGCGTAGCTGCCCGCACCACCACCTCCATAGGCAAGCGCGGCGCCGCCAATCGAAGGGCCAATGAGCATGCTGAAGCGCACGGCGATCGCGTTGAACGTCACCGCACTCTGTACTGCTTCGCGCGGCACCAGGCCCGCGAAAAGCGCCTGGCGTGCCGGCACGGAGAACGCGCCGAGCGTGCCGTTCACGAAGGAGAGCACATAGAGATGCCAGTACTCGAGGCGACCGCCCCAGGCGAGAAGACCGATGACGAGCGAGTTCGCGAACATCAGCGACTCGGTGCAATAGAGCATCGCGCGGCGCGGCAGGCGATCCGCCACCGCACCGCCGATCAATGCGAGCGCTATCGTCGGCGCGGCACGCGCAAGGCCCGCGAGGCCAAGCAAGAGCGGCGAGCCCGTGAGCTCATAAAGAATCCACGAGACAGCTGTCTGCTCTACCCAGGCGCCGGTCTGAGAGGTGAACTGTCCAAAAAAGTAGAGGACGTAGTTTCGGCTGCGAAGCGCCTGGAAACCGCCCCGCACGCCCTACAGCCAGGGCATCAACGACGCGTGGATCACGTCGGGCACGCCCTGCCCGCCTACGGACTTGATCGCCATGTCGACGTCTTTCAGGCCGAAGCGATGAGTCGTCACCTTCTCCAGCGGGAAGCGCTTCGACGCCAATTGCGCCAGCGCCAGCTCACATGCCTTGTAGCTGTGGCCACGCGCGCTCTTGATGGTGATCGCCTTCGTCGTGACGCGCTCGAGCGGGAAGTTGGGAAACTCCTTCATCTCTCCCTGCACGACCATGGTCCCCGCTTTGCGTTTCATC
>JAFARH010000159.1 GCA_019245555.1 Betaproteobacteria bacterium | reverse complement strand
GGGCGAAGCCTTATCTCTCAACCGCCGGCATGAGGTAGCGCGCGCTCTGCGCGCCTTCCTGCCTGAGCGCGCGGTGCTGTTTGAAGAAGAAGACACGCGGCCATACGAATGCGACGGCCTCACCGCCTATCGGCAGCTGCCGATGGTGGTGGCGCTGCCCGAAACCGAAGAGCAAGTGCAGCGCATCCTCAAGGTTTGCTCCGCGATGGAGATACCGGTCGTGCCGCGTGGCGCCGGCACAGGGCTCTCGGGTGGTGCATTGCCACCTGGCGACGGCGTGCTGCTTTCGATGGCGAAATTCATGCGCGTGGTGCGTGTCGATCCGCGAGCGCGCGTGGCGGTCGTGCAGCCTGGCGTGCGCAACGCGGTGATTTCGGAAGTCGCCGCACCGCATGGTCTCTATTACGCACCGGATCCGTCCAGCCAGATCGCCTGCACGATAGGCGGCAATGTCGCCGAGAACTCGGGCGGCGTGCATTGCCTGAAGTACGGCCTCACGGTGCATAACGTGCTGCGCGTGCGCGGCTACACCATCGATGGCGAGCCTGTCGACGTGGGATCCGAAGCGCTCGATGCGCCGGGGCTCGATTTACTGGCGCTCGCGATCGGCTCGGAGGGCATGCTCTTCGTCGTCACCGAGGTGACGGTGAAGCTCCTGCCGAAGCCGCAGTGCGCCCGGGTCATCATGGCTTCATTCGACGACGTGGAGAAGGCGGGCAACGCCGTCGCCGCGATCATTGCAGCCGGCATCATTCCTGCCGGCCTCGAGATGATGGATCGCCCGGCGACGCGCGCCGTCGAGCAGTTCGTCGGCGCGGGCTACGACCTCGAGGCAGCCGCGATCCTGCTCTGTGAATCCGACGGCACCGAGGCCGAGGTGGAGCACGAGGTTGCGCGAGTGGAGGCAGTGCTGCAGGCAGCCGGGGCTGTGCGTTGCACGGTCTCGCGCAACGAGGCGGAACGCCTTCGCTTCTGGTCGGGCCGAAAAGCAGCGTTTCCCGCCGTCGGGCGTATCTCGCCGGACTATTACTGCATGGACGGCACGATTCCCCGCAAGCGCCTGGGCGAGGTGCTGAACTTCATCGCCCAGATGGAAAAGAAGTACGGCCTGCGCTGCCCGAACGTGTTCCATGCCGGCGACGGCAACCTGCATCCGCTGATCCTCTTCGACGCGAACAACGCGGAGGAGCTCCACCGCACCGAGGAATTCGCTGCCGAGGTCCTTGAGAAATGCGTCGCGGTCGGCGGCACGATCACCGGCGAGCACGGCGTCGGCGTGGAGAAGATCAACCAGATGTGCACGCAGTTCGGAGCCACCGAACTCGAGCTCTTTCACGCGGTGAAGCAGGCCTTCGACCGACAGGCATTGCTGAACCCCGGCAAGGCAGTCCCCCTGCTCGCGCGCTGTGCCGAATACGGCCGAATGCACGTGCACGGCGGCAAGTTGCCGCATCCCGAGCTGCCGCGCTTTTGACCCTCGAAGCCCTTAGCGACCGGATCCGCGACGCGGCAGATCGGAAGCTCGCGCTGCGATTGCGCGGCGGAGGCAGCAAGGACTTCTATGGAAACGAGGCGCGTGGCGAGGTGATCGACACACGCAGCTATTCCGGCATCACCGATTACGAGCCGAGCGAGCTCGTCGTCACGGCACGCTGCGGCACGGCGCTCGCAGAAGTTGAGAAAGCGCTCGCTGAGCGCGGGCAGTGTCTGCCGTTCGAGCCACCGCATTTCGGCGCCGCCACTTTTGGGGGCTGCGTCGCCGCCGGCCTCTCCGGCCCGCGTCGCGCTTCCGCCGGTGCGCTGCGCGACTTCGTGCTCGGCGTGACGCTCGTCGACGGTCGTGGCCGCGTCATGCAATTCGGCGGCCAGGTGATGAAGAACGTGGCGGGCTACGACATCTCGCGGCTCGTCGTCGGCTCGCTCGGCACGCTGGGCCTGATTGCGGAAGCCTCTCTCAAGGTCTTGCCTCGACCACAAGTCGAGCTCACGCATCGCCTCGAGATGGACGAGCCGCGCGCGCTCGACATGATGAATGCCTGGGCGGGGGAGGCGCTGCCGATTTCCGGGACGCTGTGGCATGCCGGCAAGCTCGACGTGCGGCTCTCTGGCTCGGAGCCGGCGGTGCGCGGCGCTGCGAAGCGCATCGGGGGCGCGGAAGTGAAGGGGGACTGGGATGCCGTCCGCGAGCATACGCATCCGTTCTTTGCCGGCGATGCGCCGCTTTGGCGGCTCTCCGTTCCTTCGACCACGCCGCCGCTCGGCTTTCCACAGCTCATCGAATGGGGCGGTGCGCTGCGCTGGACGCGCGGCGTCGAACGATTGCGCGAGATCGCAAGGCGAGCTGGAGGACACGCGACGCTCTTTCGCGGCGCCGGCAAATCGGCGGGCGCCTTCGCACCGCTCGACCCGGTGCTCATGCGCCTGCACCGCCAGCTGAAGAGTGCGTTCGACCCGGCGGGTATTCTCAATCCCGGACGGCTTTACCCGGAGTTCTAGGGCTTGGCGAGCTTCTTCTTCAGATCCTCGACCGCCGTGC
>JAFARH010000123.1 GCA_019245555.1 Betaproteobacteria bacterium | reverse complement strand
GCGCTCGTTCTGGCCCGCCATCGGGCCGTCCTTCAGGAACTTCACGCCGTAGCCCTGGATCGTGCCGCCCACCGGGATGTCGACGTCGAGCGCTGCCTTGCGGAGCGCCTCGGGATCGATGCCGCCATACTTCTTGATCGCGACTGGCAGGACATCGTGCAGGAAGATGTAGGTGTTGTTGAAGCCCATCGCCGCGTGCGGCGGCATCTCGCCGGGCCCGCGCACCTTCTCGAAGCGCGTCTGCAGTTCTTTGATGAGATCGGCGACGCCGGGCTTGAGCGTCTTCGGGTCGAGGAGCTGCGCCGCCGCCGGGTCGGCCGAGTGGAAGTAGTTCACGTCGTCGCCGAACGTCTGGCGCAGCTTGTCGATCTGGCTGTGGCCGGCGCCGTGGCCGATCAACGCCTTGAACTTGAGGCCCTGCTCCTTCGCCTGGCGCAGGAAGAGCGTGATGTCCGGGTTGTAGCCCGTATGCAGGATCACGTCGGGCCGCGCGCGCTTGAGCTTGGTCACGAGGCTCGAAAGGTCGGGGGCGCTTGCCGCATAGCCCTCTTTCATGACGATGTTCATGCCCATCTTCTTGCACTCGATGTCGTTTGCCGCCGCGACGCCGGCGCCATACGGGCCATCCTCGTGGATGATCGCGATGCGCATGTTCTTCGGCTCGATGCCGAACTTCGACTTCGAATAGTTGTGCACGTACGAGCAGGTCGCCGCACCGTATTGGTCGCTGTGCACCGTCGGCCGGAAAACGTACGTGAACTTCTTATCCTTCAGCACCGAGGAGGCAACGCAGATGTTGAGCCAGAGGAACTTCTTGCGCGCGTCGGCCTGCTGCGCCATCGGCACGCACTGCGCGCTCGAGTAGACGCCGGACACGAGATCGACCTTCTCCTGGTCATAGAGCCGCGTCATCTCGTTGATGGCGACGTCGACCTTGGACTGGGCGTCGGCGAAGATGGCGTTCACCTTGTAGCCCATTACGCCGCCCTTCTCGTTGATGTAATCCACCGCGGCCTTGGTGCCGATCTGCGCGGCCTCCGAGCCGCCGCCCGCGAACGGACCGGTGACGTCGTAGATAAAACCGATCTTGATTTCTTTCTGCTGGGCGTGAACTGCGAACGCAGCAAGGCACAGCGCCGACGCGGCAACAATACGCATGGGGACTCCTCCTCTGCCCGAAGTCTAGCTACAGGCTCAATTCCGGACAACGTCCGTAATTATTGAGAGCGACGCTACGGGAGTGTGTAGGCAGTTTTGACGGTCGTATAGAACTCGGCGGCGTAGCGCCCTTGCTCACGCGGACCGTAGCTCGAGCCCTTGCGTCCGCCGAAGGGCACGTGGTAATCGACGCCCGCCGTCGGTAGGTTGACCATCACCATGCCGGCTTGCGCGTGGCGCTTGTAGTGCGTCGCGTGCTTGAGCGAAGTCGTGCAGATGCCAGAGGAGAGCCCCATTTCGGTGTCGTTCGCCCAGGCGAGCGCTTCGTCGTAGTCTTTTGCGCGCAGCACGCTCACCACCGGCCCGAAGATCTCCTCGCGATTGATGCGCATGCCAGGCGCGGTGTCGGTGAAGAGCGCCGGCATCATGAAGTATCCGGGCTGGCCGTCCGCGTTCTTCTCGACGCGGTTGCCGCCATACGCGAGGCGCCCGCCTTCCTTCTGGCCGATGGAGAGATAGTCCAGGTTCTGTGCGAGCTGGCGTTCGTCGACCACGGGACCAATGTCGGTTCCCTTCTTTCGCGCGTCGTCGATCTTCAGGGTCTTGAGCTTCTCGATCACCGCTGCGACGAAGCGGTCGTGAATCCCCTGCGTTGCGATTACCTTCGATGAAGCCGTGCAACGCTGGCCAGTCGAGAAGAAGCCGCCCTGGACCGCGCAGTTCACCGCGGTCGGCAGATCGGCGTCGTCGAGCACGACGAGCGGATTCTTGCCGCCCATCTCCAGCTGGAATTTCTTGAGGCCGGTGATCGCAGCGCCCGCCACCTTGCGGCCGATCGACTGCGAGCCGGTGAAGCTGATCGCTGCGATGCGCGCGTCGTTGAGGAGCGTATCTCCGATCTCGGAGCTCTTGCCCATTACCAGGTTGAAGACGCCGGCCGGAAGTCCCGCGCGGCTGATGATTTCCGTGAGCGCCCAAGCGCTGCCGGGGACGAGCTCGGCGGGTTTGAAAACCACGGCATTTCCGTAACAGAGCGCCGGCGCAATCTTCCATGCAGGAATCGCGATCGGGAAATTCCACGGGGTGATGATCGACACGACGCCGAGCGGCTCGCGAGTGATCTCGACGCCGACGCCTGGGCGTACCGACTGCATCACTTCGCCAGGAATACGCAGCGCCTCGCCGGCGAAGAACTTGAAGATGTACCCCGCGCGCGTCGCCTCACCGACGGCCTCGGGCAGCGTCTTGCCCTCTTCTCGCGCGAGCAGGTCGCCGAGCTCGGCCTTGCGAGCCAGGATCTCGGTGCCGATCGCATCCAGCGCATCGAAGCGCTGTTGCGGCGTGCTTAGCCCCCAGGCGGGAAACGCCGCATGTGCGGCGCCGACTGCGTCTTTCGCCTGCTTTTCGGTCGCGCGCGCATATTTCCCT
>JAFARH010000419.1 GCA_019245555.1 Betaproteobacteria bacterium | reverse complement strand
CGTCTATTCCCTTGGCGACGTGAAAGCCGAGCCGCTCAACACGCAGATCGACAAGACGCGGACGATCACGATCGAATTCGACGCCAATGCGCACGGGCTGCCGTGGCGCTTCAAGCCGGTCGTCAATCACATCGAAGTGCACCCTGGGGAGCTCGCCACGGTCGAGTACGAAGTGGTGAACGAGCGCCGCGAGGCGGTCACCGGGCAGGCGGTGCCGAGCTATGGCCCTGAGCGCGCCGCCGAGTACTTCAGGAAAATCGAATGCTTCTGCTTCAGCCAGCAGACGCTCGCGCCGGGCGAGACGCGGCGCATGCCGGTCGTGTTCGTCGTCGATCCGAAGCTGCCGAAAGACGTCACCAATATTGCGTTGTCGTACACATTCTTCGAAGTCGCGGGACGAGGGGGGAAGAGCTAATGGAGCTTGTCATGAAGCGCGCCTCCTTCTTCGACACTGTCAAAACCGTGCTCTTCGGTGCGATCGGCGTGCGCAAGCGCGCCGAACACGAGAAGCTTCAATTGAATCCGGTGCACGTCATCATCACGGCGATCCTTTTCGTCGTGCTCTTCATCTTCACCATCCGCACCATCGTGCGGATGGTGGTCAGCTGAAATAACAGGGGGAAATAAATCATGGCCCACAGCGCCTCCACCGAACGCCAGGCTCACTACGCGGTACCCGCGCCGATGGCTTGGCCGATCATGGGAGCGGCTGCGCTCTTCCTGATGGCCGTCGGCGCCGTCAACGTGTTCAACGACAACAAGGGCGGCTGGCTCTGGATCGTCGCCGGCCTCTGCCTGCTGATCTACATGATGATGCGGTGGTTCGGCGATGTGATCCGCGAGTCCGAGGGCGGCAAGTACGGCGCTTGGGAAGACCTTTCGTTCCGCTGGGGCATGAGCTTCTTCATCTTCTCCGAGGTGATGTTCTTCGCCGGCTTTTTCGGCGCGCTCTGGTGGGTACGCAACTACTCGGTGCCCGATCTCGCGACCATCGAGTCGAACGCGCTCATGTGGCCCGGCTTCTCCGCGCACTGGCCTTCGGCCGGTCCCGGATTCATGGAAACGTTCACGCCGATGGCCGCGTGGGGCATTCCGGCCATCAACACGCTCCTCCTTCTCTCCTCCGGCGTGACGATTACCATCGCGCACTGGGCGCTGAAGGAGAACAAGCGCGGCCAGCTGATCCTCTTCATGATCTTTACGATCGCCTTGGGCGTGCTCTTCCTTGCGCTGCAGGCGTTCGAGTACGGACACGCCTATTCGGAGCTGAACTTGAAGCTCTCGACCGGCGCCTATGGCTCCACGTTCTTCATGCTGACGGGTTTCCACGGATTCCACGTCACCTGCGGCGCGATCATGCTGACGGTGATCCTGTTCCGCTGCATCGCCGGGCACTTCAAGCCCGACCAGCACTTCGGCTTCGAGGGCGTGGCCTGGTACTGGCACTTCGTCGACGTGGTTTGGCTCGTCCTCTTTATCTTCGTCTACTGGCTCTAGAGGACACCCCGTAACTACAGCCGGTCGCGGAACCAGCCGAGGTAGTAGCCCAGCATCAGGAAGCCGAAGAGTCCCACCGACAGCGCGACGCGGATCGCGAGCGCCTTGACCGCGCGGGTCGATCCGCTGCGATCGTGGTAGACGAAGAAGAGCGCCGAGAAGAGGCTCACCACGATCGCGATGAAAATAGCGATCACTAAATAACGCATGCTTCGAGGATACTCTTTCCGTCCAAGCGGCTGGGCGCTTGCGCTTGCGGCCGCCGGCTGTACGTTGTTCGTGCTGCTCGGCAACTGGCAGGCGCGACGCGCCGAAGAGAAGCGCGCGCTCGCCGAGGCATTCGATCAGGCACTGCGTTCTCCGCCTATCGTGCTGGCGCCCGGCGCCCAGCTTGCGAGCGTTCTGCATAAGCACGTCACCGCGCGCGGCCGCTTCGTTCCCGAGCACACCGTTTTCCTCGACAACAGGTTGCGCCGTGGACGGCCAGGCTACGAGGTGGTGACGCCGTTGCATCTCGCCGGCTCCGATTCGCATGTGCTCGTCGATCGCGGCTGGGTCGCCGCGCCGCCTTCGCGAGCTGCGCTGCCGACCGTGTATATGCCCGCTGGTGAGCTCGCGATCGGTGGCATCGCGCTCGACCGGCTGGCGCATGCGCTCGAGACGGGCGCCGCGCCGCAGGGCAATGTGCGCCAGAACCTCGATATCGCTGCCTTCGCTGCCGAAACGAAACTCAAGCTCGAGCCGTACGTCATCGAGCAACGTTCCGAGACCCCGGACAACCTCTCGCGCGATTGGCCGCGGCCTGACTTCGGCATCGAGAAGCACGAGAGCTATTCGCTGCAGTGGTATTCATTCGCAGCCCTCGCCGTCATCCTCGTCATCGTGTTGTCCATGCGCCGTGCGCCCGCGAACTAAGCTCGCGCTGATGGTCGCCGTGTGCGCCGCACCGTTCGTGCTG
>JAFARH010000209.1 GCA_019245555.1 Betaproteobacteria bacterium | reverse complement strand
GAGATTCCCGCGGAGCTGGCGTCGCAACTACTTGCCGCGGCACGAAGCGATGCCGGGGCGCTCCTTGCGCGGCTGCACTCGCATCCGGACGGGATTTCCGAGACACGAGCCCGCGTGGTGCGTGCCGAGGTGGGGCCGAACGAGGTCGAGCACGAAAAGCCCCTGCCCTGGTGGAAGCACCTCTGGCTTGCCTATCGGACACCCTTCAGCCTCCTGCTAACGGTGCTCGCCTTCGTTTCATACCTCACGGAGGACGCGAGGGCCACGATCGTCATCAGCGCGATGGTCGTGCTCGCTACCGTGATCCGCTTCTGGCAGGAGACCAAGTCGAGCAAGGCGGCCGAGAAGCTGAAGGAGATGGTGCGCACCACCGCCACGGTCCTTCGTTGCGACATCAGCGAGGACGCCGCAGAGGTCGCACAAAGGTATTTCGGCGTGGAAGTGCATGTCCGCCCCGGGCGCCGGCTCGAGATTGCGCTTCGGGATCTCGTGCCGGGGGACATCGTCGTGCTCTCGGCTGGAGACATGATTCCGGCGGACTGCCGCATCATTTCGGCCAAGGACCTGTTCGTCAGCCAGGCCGCCATGACCGGCGAGTCGCTGCCGATCGAGAAATTCGCCGCGCTCCGCAATACCCAGGCCGTCAGCCCGTTCGAGCTGGACGATCTGGTCTTCATGGGCACGAACGTCGTGTCCGGCTCCGCTACCGCCGTGGTCGTCAATACCGGCAACCACACCTATTTCGGCGCCTTGGCGGCCCGGGTCGTGTCCACCGACACGGTCGCCACGCAATTCCAGGTCGGCGTGAACCAGGTGAGCTGGCTGATGATCCGATTCATCCTCGTCATGACGCCGCTCGTGCTGCTGATCAACGGGTTCACCAAGGGCGATTGGCTGGAGGCGTTCCTCTTTGCCCTCTCGATCGCGGTCGGTCTCACCCCGGAAATGCTGCCGATGATCGTGACGTCAACCTTGGCGAAGGGCGCCGTCCTCCTCTCGCGCAAGAAAGTCATCGTAAAGCGTCTCGATGCCATTCAGAACTTCGGTGCCATGGACGTCCTGTGCACCGACAAGACCGGCACCCTGACCCAGGACAAGATCGCGCTCGAGCGGCATACGGATGTCTGGGGCCAGGATTCCGACACCGTGCTCGAGTACGCCTACCTGAACAGCTACTACCAGACCGGGCTCAAGAACCTGCTCGACGTCGCCGTACTTACGCATGCCGAGCTGCATCGCGAGCTGGAGATCGCGACGGCGTTCAGGAAAGTGGACGAGGTGCCGTTCGACTTCCAGCGTCGTCGCATGTCCGTCGTGGTTGCAGAGCACGACGCTCATCATTTGCTGATCTGCAAGGGCGCGGTGGACGAGATCCTCGGCGTCTGCACCCAAGTGCGGCATGGCGGCACGGACGAGCCGCTCACCCCCGAGTTGCTGGCGCGCGTGCGCGAGGTGACGGCCTCTCTGAACGAGGAAGGCCTGCGCGTCGTCGCGGTTGCGGCCAGGGAGCTGGCGCCTTTGAAAGAGACCTATGGCGTGCAGGACGAGCGCGATCTGATTCTCATCGGCTATGTCACGTTCCTGGACCCGCCGAAGGACACCGCGGCGCCCGCTCTGAAGGCGCTCGCCGACCACGGCGTGACCGTGAAAGTCCTGACCGGCGACAACGAGCTCGTGACGGCAAAGATCTGCTCGCAGGTGGGGCTTCAGGCATCGCATATCGTCATCGGCGCCGAAGTCGAGAAGATGGCGGATGAGGAATTGACGCGGGCAACGCAGGCGCACCACGTGTTTGCTCGCCTCACGCCTTCGCAAAAGGACCGCATCGTTCGCGTGCTGAAGGCCGATGGCCACGTCGTGGGCTTCATGGGAGACGGCATCAACGACGCGGCCGCCCTCCGTACCGCGGATATCGGCATCTCGGTGGACTCGGGCGTCGACATCGCCAAGGAGGCCGCCGACGTCATCCTGCTCGAGAAGAGCCTGATGATCCTGGAGGAAGGGGTGGTCGAGGGCCGCAAGACCTTCGCCAACATGCTGAAGTACATCAAGATGGCGGCCAGCTCGAACTTCGGAAACGTATTCTCGGTCCTCATTGCCAGCGCCTTCCTGCCCTTCCTGCCGATGCTGCCGATCCAGCTGCTCGTGCAAAACCTGCTATACGACATCTCGCAGATCGCGATTCCGTTCGACAACGTGGACGACGAACTGCTGCGCGCGCCGCAGCGGTGGAACCCCGGGGAGCTCGGCCGCTTCATGCTCTATTTCGGGCCCATCAGCTCGGTCTTCGACGTCCTGACCTTCTTGCTCATGTGGTACGTGTTCCAGGCGAACACGGTCGACCGGCAAACCGTGTTCCAGTCCGGATGGTTCGTCGAGGGTCTGCTCACCCAGACGCTGATCGTGCACACCATCCGGACGCAGAAGATTCCCTTTCTGCGAAGCCGCGCCTCGCCCAGCCTGCTCTTCATGACGGGCGCGATCATGGCCGCCGGCGTATTCATCGTCATGGGGCCGGCCTCCCATTACTTCAAAATGCAGCCGTTGCCGGCGACCTATTTCGTCTTTCTTGCGGCGATCCTTCTCAGCTACATGGGGCTCACCCAAGCGATGAAGGGCTTTTATGCGCGAAGATATGGCTGGCAATAAGAATCGACACCGCCAACACGAAGAAAAACTGGGAGCGTGCAATGGCCAAAGTGAGATTGTTCCGATGGGCGCTACTCGCGTTGCCGATTTGCCTCTCGGCATGGGCCAAGGAGGACGCTGAGGACGAGCGCTGGAACGCCTATGGACAAGCGACATACATTGCAAACAAGCACGAGGCCTTTCCCGCCGCTTACACCAACCTGAACGGCAGCCCGAATTCGCTGCTCGCGCAGAAGGAACGCAGCTGGAGCGCGACCGCGACCGCCTATCTCGGCGTGAAACCGTGGAATGGCGGCGAGATCTTCTTCGTGCCGGAGATGATCGCGCAGGTGGCGTTCTCCGGCCTGCACGGCCTCGGCGGCTCGGTGCAGAACGGCGAGCTGGAGAAGACCGGCTTCAGCGACCCGATCTTTTACCGCTCTCGCCTCTTCCTGCGCCAGACATGGAACCTCGGCGGCGAGACCGAGCGCGTCGATTCGGAGGCGATGCAGCTTGCGCGCACCGTGTCGAGCCGGCGCTTCGTCCTCAGCGCCGGCAACCTCGCCATCATCGACATCTTC
>JAFARH010000263.1 GCA_019245555.1 Betaproteobacteria bacterium | reverse complement strand
CGATGGCCTCCAATTCATTCCGGTCGATCAAAGTCCCAGTTGGGTTTGACGGCGAGCCGAGCAGCAAGCCCTTCGTCTTCGGTCCCCACACTTCGCGCACCATGGCAAGCGTCGGCTGGAAGTTCTCGGCACTGCCGACATTTAGCGCTCGCGCGCGGCCTTCGAATGCGCGCACGAAATGCCGGTAGCCGGGATAGCCGGGATCGGGCACCAGCACCTCATCGTCCGGCTCGACGTAGAGGGCAGCGACAGTCAGGAGTCCGCCCGAGGCGCCGGATGTGACGACCACCCGCGATGCGTCGATTCTCGCTTCGAATTTGTGCTCGTAGTGTCCCGCGATGGTCTCGCGCAGCTCGGGCAGCCCGAGCGTGGCCGTATACGCCGTGCGTCCATCGCGCAGCGCGCGCACGCCCGCTTCGACCACGGGACCGGGTGCGCTGAAGTCGGGCTCGCCGATTTCCATGTGCACCACGTGCCGGCCCGCGCGCTCGAGTTCGTGCGCGCGCGAGAGCACGTCCATCACTTCGAAAGGCGTGATTTCCGCAGCGCGGCGCGATGTGGGCATCTCGGGTCATTCTACGGGGCGCTGCTATAGAATCGTCTCGTGGATGAGTCGCTGAAGCAGAACGCCCTGGATTACCACCGGCGCTCGCCGCCGGGGAAAATCTCTGTTCTTCCGACGAAGCAGCTCACCAACCAGCGCGACCTCGCGCTGGCGTATTCACCGGGCGTTGCGGCCGCGTGCGAGGAGATCGTGCGCGACCCGTCCACCGCAGCGCAGTACACCTCGCGCTCGAATCTCATCGCCGTCATCACGAACGGCACCGCCGTGCTAGGACTCGGATCCATCGGGCCGCTTGCTGCCAAGCCGGTGATGGAGGGCAAAGCGGTGCTCTTCAAGAAGTTCGCCGGGATCGACTGCTTCGACATCGAGATCAACCAGCTCGACCCGATGAAGCTCGTCGACATCATCGCTTCGCTCGAGCCGTCGTTCGGCGCGATCAACCTCGAGGACATCAAGGCGCCGGAATGCTTCATCGTCGAGCGCGAGCTGCGCAAGCGGATGAAGATCCCGGTGTTCCACGACGACCAGCACGGCACGGCGATTACTGTCGGCGCCGCGGTCTACAACGGGCTCAAAGTCGTGGGCAAGAAGATCGAGGAGGTGAAGCTCGTCGCCTCCGGTGCCGGCGCCGCTGCGCTCGCCTGTCTCGATCTTCTGCAGAAGATGGGGTTGCCGCTCGCCAACATCACGGTCACCGACATTAAGGGCGTGGTCTACAAGGGCCGCCGCGAGCTGATGGACCCGGACAAGGAGCGCTATGCCAAGGAGACGCGGGCGCGCAGCCTCGACGAAGTGATCGCCGGCGCGGACGTGTTCCTCGGCCTCTCGGCCGGCGGGGTCCTCAAGCCGGCGATGGTGAAGAAGATGGCCGATCGGCCGCTGATCCTCGCGCTCGCCAATCCGGAGCCTGAGATCCGGCCCGAGCTTGCCAAGGAGGCGCGCGCTGATTGCGTGATCGCCACCGGGCGCTCGGACTATCCGAACCAGGTGAACAATGTGCTCTGCTTCCCGTTCATCTTCCGCGGTGCGCTCGACGTGGGCGCGACCACCATCACGACGGAGATGGAGCTCGCGGCAGTGCGCGCGATTGCCGAGCTGGCACAGGCCGAGACCTCGGAGCAGGTGGCGCTCGCCTACGGCATCGAGACGATCAGCTTTGGTCCGGAATACATCATCCCGCGGCCCTTCGACCCGCGCCTGATCGCGCGTGTCGCGCCGGCGGTGGCGAAGGCCGGAATGGATTCCGGCGTGGCGACGCGGCCGATCGCCGACCTCGGCGCCTACGAGCAGTCGCTCACGCAGTTCGTCTATCACTCAGGCCTCATCATGAAGCCGCTCTTCACCGCGGCGAAGGCAGCGCCGCGGCGCATCGTCTACACCGAAGGTGAGGACGAGCGCGTCCTGCGCGCGGCGCAGATCGTCGTCGACGAGGGCCTGGCGAAGCCGATCCTCATCGGCCGCCCGCAGGTGATCGAGCAGCGTCTCGAGCGCCTGGGTCTGCGCATAAGGCCCGGCAAGGAATTCGAGCTGGTGAACCCGGAGTTCGATCCGCGCTACCGCGATTACTGGTCGACCTACCACCAGCTCACCGAGCGGAAGGGCGTCTCGCCCGAATACGCGCGCGCCCAGATGCGCCGCAACCAGACGCTGATCGGATCGATGCTGGTGCGCAAGGGTGAAGCCGACTGCATGCTGTGCGGTACGTTCGGCGTGCATTCGGAGCACTTGCACTACATCGACCAGGTCATTGGGCTCCGGCCCGGCGTGCGGCACTACGCGGCGATGAACGCCATCATCCTGCCGACGCGGTATGTGTTCATCTGCGACACCTACGTCACCGATGAGCCCGACGCCGAGCACATCGCCGAGATGACGCTCCTCGCCTCCGATGAGATGCGCCGCTTCGGCATCGCGCCAAAAGTCGCGCTGATCTCGGCTTCGACCTTCGGTTCGCTCGACACGCCTTCGGCACGCAAGATGCGCGCTGCCCTCAAGCTGATCGAGGCGCGTGCGCCCGATTTGGAAATCGAAGGGGAGATGCATGGCGATGCCGCGCTGTCGGAGGAAATACGCCTCAAGGTCTTTCCACGCACGAAGCTGCGCGGCGAGGCCAACCTCCTCGTCATGCCGTCGCTCGATGCGGCCAACATTTCGTTCAATCTCTTAAAGACGGCAAGCGGTGGCGGCGTCACTATCGGCCCCATGCTGCTGGGAACTGCGAAGCCGGTGCACATCCTTACGCCCTCGGCGACCGTGCGCCGCATCGTCAACATGACGGCACTCGCGGTGACGGACGCGAACGCGCCGCGAGGGCAGGAGAACCTCTTTTGACGGATAGCGCCAGCGCCACGATCGCGCCGTTCCCGTCGAACCGGGTACGGCAGCGCGCGGGGCTCGTGCTGACCGGCGGTGGCGCCCGCGCCGCCTACCAGGTGGGCGTGGTGAAGGCAGTGCGCGACGTCCTCGGCAATCCGAAGAAGAATCCGTTCCCGATCCTCTGCGGCACCTCGGCCGGCGCAATCAACGCCACCACGCTGGCGGTCTATGCCGACGATTTCTCCCGCGCCGTCGCCAACCTGCTCGAGGTGTGGGAGAACATGCATTGCCGGCACATCTACCGCACCGATGCCTGGCACATCATCAAGAGCGGGGCGAAGTGGCTCGCCGCGATGATGCTGGTCTCCCGCAGGAACCCAATCTCGCTTCTCGATAACACGCCGCTCGCCCGGATGCTGGGGCACAACCTGCCGTTCGATCGAATCCAGCAGAACATCGACGCGGGCACGCTCTACGCGGCGTGCGTCACCGCGTCCGGATACGCAAGCGGGCAGAGCGTCTCGTTCTTCCAGGGCGGCAGCGGACTCGAAGGCTGGGAGCGCAACCAGCGTATTGGCGCCGCCGTGACGCTCAAGCTCGAGTACCTGCTTGCTTCGGCGGCGCTGCCCTTCATCTTCCCGGCAGTGAAAGTCCACCGCGAGTATTTCGGCGACGGCTCGATGCGCCAGATCGCCCCGGTGAGCCCGGCGCTGCACCTGGGCGCGGATCGCGTCCTGATCGTCGGTACCGGCCGCCAGACGACCGACCAGAATCGCGCGCGCTCGGACGTTTATCCGTCGCTCGCGCAGATCGCGGGCCATGCGCTGAACTCGATCTTCCTCGACAGCCTCGCGGTCGACATCGAGCGCCTCGAGCGCATCAACCGCACCGTGCGACTCATTCCGCCGGATCGCCTGGCCGATTCGAGCACGCAGCTGCGGCCTGTAAAGGTGCTGTTCATCACGCCATCACAGCCGATCGAGCGTATCGCGGCTCGCTTCATCCACGAGCTGCCGCTGACGATTCGCTTTATCCTGAAGCCCACCGGCGCGCTCAGCCGATCGGGCTCCAACCTCGCGAGTTACCTCTTGTTCGAGGAAA
>JAFARH010000131.1 GCA_019245555.1 Betaproteobacteria bacterium | reverse complement strand
GCTCGAGGTGCTCGGTGGACTGAAGCCGAAGCTCGTCGAGGAACAGGCTCGCACGCCCGGCTCACGCGTACTCGATGGCCAGATCACGGGTGTGCAGCAAGCCATTGGCGCTCCGAAGGGCCGACCGGCGGCGGCAAAGTATTTGCGCGAGTTCGCAGAAGAAGTGAAGCGATCAGGGTTTGTGGCAAAGGCGATTGAAAAGCACGGCGTCAAAGGCGTTAGAGTCGCAGCATGATGGAATTCGGGGCCAGGACCCGATTTAATTCCGGTCCTGGCCCCGATTTAGGAGAAGGCTATGAGTGATCTGCGTGTGTACTGGCGGCCGGGCTGCTCGAGCTGCGTGAAGGTGAAGGAGTTCCTGACCAACCTCGGCGTCGAGTTTGAGTCGGTGAATGTCTCGGCAAAGCCCGAGGCAATGGAGGAGCTACGCGAGCTCGGCGTGCGCACGGTGCCGGTCGTGGCGCGCGGCAAGGATTACGTCTTCGCCCAGGAGCTCGCCGACGTTTCGGAGTTCATAGGCCGCAAGGTCGACTTCCGGCGCCTGCCGCCCGAGGCGCTCTACCGAAAGTGGCAGGCGGTGCTGGCAGCGGCGCAGCGGCATGTCATGCAAGTCCCGGCCGATAAGCTGGCGCAGCGCGCAACGCCGGGGCGCGACCGCAGCATCCGCGACCTCGCCTATCACGTGTACCAGGTGCCCGACTCGTTCCTGCAGGCGATCGAGGACGGGGTGCAGGACCTGACCTCGGTGTATAACGCGCCGCCGCCGGCGGATGTGACGAAGGTCGCCGACATTCGCGACTACGGCAAAAAGGTGAGCGAGCGGCTGGAGCGCTGGTGGAAGCGCGAAGGCAGCAAGGCCGGGACGGCGAAGCTCAGCACCTATTACGGCGAGCAGCCGCTGCACCACGTGATGGAGCGCTGCACGTGGCACTCGGCGCAGCACGCGCGGCAGATCGCGTCCGTGCTCGAGAGCTTCGGCATCACGCCGAACGGCCCGATCACCGCGGACGATTACGCCGGGCTGCCGATGCCCAAGGCGCTCTGGGAGTAAAGCTGGTTAGGCTTCTTGCCGTCTGGCTGATTAACACGATCGCGCTGCTTGCGGTCGCCTACATCGTGCCCGGAGTAAATGTGGCGAGCTTCGCATCGGCACTAGTTGCAGCGCTGGTGCTCGGGCTCGTGAATGCCGTGATCCGGCCGATCCTGATCCTGCTCACGCTGCCGGCGACGATCCTGACGCTCGGCCTCTTCATCTTCGTGATCAACGGCCTGCTTTTCTGGTTCGTCGGCTCGTTTATCCAGGGGTTTGTCGTCGCCGGCTTCTGGTGGGGCGTGCTCGGCGCGATCGTCTACAGCATCTTCTCCTGGGCGCTCGCGGCCCTGGTTTTTCCTACGCGCGCCGCTCCTGGCGGTCGGCCGACGTAAGGAGCGCGGCGAAGGCCGGCGCGTCGACCGGCTGGCTGAAAAGGTGGCCCTGCCACTGCTCGCAGCCGAGCTTCAACAAGCACTCCAGCTGCTCCGGCGTCTCGAGGCCCTCGGCGGCGACGCCGACGCCGACCGTCTGCGCCAGGGACGCGATGGTGCGCACGATCGCCTGGTCGGCGAGATGCGATTCGATCGAGCGCAGGAACAGGCGGTCGATCTTCAGCTTGTCGATCGGCAGCTCGCGCAGATAGGCGAGGCTCGAATAGCCGGTGCCGAAGTCGTCGATGGCAAAGCGCACGCCGAGCTCGCCGATCTTGCGCAGCGTGGCGGCGTTCTCCTCGAAGTTCTGCATCAGCACGCGCTCGGTCACCTCGAGCTCGAGGCGCTTGCCATCCAGATTGTGGGCGGCGAGGCAGCGCTTCACCTTGTCGACGAAGAAATCGCCCTGCGCGAGCTCGGCCGCCGAAACGTTGACTGCGAACCAGGGCGCCCCGGGCAGCTCGCGCTGCCAGGCACCGGCTTGTGCACAGGCACGCTCGAGGGTCCACTCGCCGACCGCGCGGATGAGACCCGAGTCTTCGGCCAATGGGACGAAATCCTCGGGGCCGAGCAGGCCGAGCGCGGGATGCTGCCAGCGAACCAGCGCTTCGGCGCCGACAATCTGCGAGCGTCCGTGCACGACCGGCTGCCAGTGCAGGAGGAGCTCGTTCCGCGTGAGCGCCGCGCGCAGGTCGTTCTCCACGCGCAGCCGCTCTGCCGCGCGCGCGCTGAGCGCGGGATGGAAGAAGCGAAAGCCGGCGCGGCCACCGTCCTTGGCGTGGTACATCGCAGCGTCGGCGTGCTTGAGGAGCTCGGCGAAATCGCGCCCATCGCGCGGATAAAGAGCGATGCCGATCGAGGCGCCCACGGTGAGCGCCCGGCCTTCGACGGAGAACGGCCGGGCGAGGATCGAGAGCAGCCTCTCGCCTAGCGCGGCAGCCTCCTCGCGCGACTTGAGGCCATTCCAGAGAAGAACGAAGTCGTCGCCGCCGAGCCGACCGAGCGTGTCTTCCCGGCGCAGCGCGTTCGACAGGCGCTCGGCCACGGCGCGCAGCAGCGTGTCGCCGGCGGTGTGTCCGAGCGATTCGTTGACGAGCTTGAAGCGATCGAGGTCGATGGCGAGCAACGCGAGCTGCGAGCGGCTGCGTGCCGCACCAAGGATCGCCTGGCCGGTTCGCTCCGCGAGCAGATTGCGATTGGCGAGCCCGGTCAGCGCGTCGCGCGTCGTCATTTGCTCGATACGCGCCTCGTCTTGCTTGCGCAGCGTGACGTCGGCGCCGGTGCCGCGGTAGCCTGTCCAGCGCCCTTCGCGGTCGTGCAGCGGCACGCCGGCGAGCGATTGCCAGAGCACGCCGCCGGAGCGGGTCATCACCCGGTGAACGAGATCGTGGAACGGCACGCCTTCGCCGCCGCGCGCCGAGAACCAGTTGCGGATCGTGCGCTCCTCGCCGAGCGGCAGGAATTCCCAGACCGTGCGCCCGAGAAGCTCCGAGCGCGGATAGCCGATCAGCGCCTCGACTCGCTCCGAGAGATAGGTGTAGCGCCACGCGGCATCGGTCTCCCAGATGTACTCGTTCGAGACTGCGGCCACGTCGCGAAAGCGCTGCTCGGCCTCCACGACTGCCGAGGCGGCGTTCTTCCGGACATCGATGTCGGCCATGATGCCGGACATGCGCAGGGCACGGCCCGCCGCGTCGCGCTCGGTGACCTGGCCGCGGCCGTGCAGCCATTTCCACGCGCCATCCTGGGCGCGAAAGCGCAGATCCACGTCGTAAATGGCGTCCTCTCCCTTCAACGTGCGGATGAGGGCAAGCCGAGACTTCTGCAGATCCTCGGGATGCATGAGGCCTTCGATCTGCGCGCCGCTGGAGATCCCGGAATGATTGCGGTAGCCGAGGAAACGCAGGGCCGAGTCGCCCGCGTACAGCTCCTGGCTCGCCACGTCGTAGTGCCACTCCGCCATGTGCCCGCCCTCGAGGGCAAGCTCGAGGCGCGTCTTGGCCTGGTGCAGGCTCGATTCGGCGCGGCGCTGCTCGGTGACATCACGCCCTACCCCGCGATAGCCGATGAATCGTCCTTGCGCATCGTGGCGCGACTGGCCTGAAATGATGTGCACTTGCCGCGCGCCACGCGTGTCGGAGCGCGCGATCTCGAGGTCGAAGAACGGCAGTTGCTTGCCGAGCCGTTCAAGGTGCGCCTCGAGCGAACGAGCGTCCACCTCGACGCGCGGAATCTCCCAGAAGCGGCGCCCGTAGGTCGCCGTGTCGCCGAAGAGCGTAGCCACCGGCCCGCCGCCGGAAAGCCAGACGATGCGGTGCTCGCCATCGGTCTCCCAGAACCAGTCGGCCGAGAGCTCGATCAGGCTCTTCAGCCGTTCTTCATGCGAGCGCACGATATTCAGCTCGCGCTCGCGCCGGCGCGCAAAAAGGTACATGACGAGGTAGGCAATGGCCGCCGAGATGCCGGCGAGCAGGAGTGCGTCGGAAATGGAGTTCAGGCGGCGCTGTCGCGCACGGGCGGCGCGACCTTGAGCACTTCCTCGATGGTGGTGAGCCCCGCCCCCACCTTCATCGCCCCGCTGATGCGCAGCGCCTTCATGCCTTCCTTGAAGCCCTGCTCGCGCACGGCCGAGAGGTCGGCTTTTTCATTCACCAGCGTCTTGATCGCGCTGGTGAAGAGCAGCGTCTCGTAGATGCCGATGCGGCCCATGAAGCCCGTCATGCGGCATTCGAGGCACCCCACCGGCTTATAGAGCTTCGCCGGGTGCTTGGACTTCCACGGCTCCACCAGCGCCTCCCATGCCGCCTGGTCCTC
>JAFARH010000060.1 GCA_019245555.1 Betaproteobacteria bacterium | reverse complement strand
TATACGAGGCCGTTGATCGCGAAGAGCCACATGCCGGCGAAGTGCCATTGCAGCCCGCCGGCGAGCCAGCCGCCGAGCGTGATCTCGTCGGGGAAGCTCCAGTTGAAGAGCGGCGACGCGTTATAGATTGCCCAGCCGCTCGTGATCATGATGAGCACGGCGATCACGTTCAGCCAGTGGCAGACGCGGACGATCAGCGGATGGATCAGCATAGCCCCCTCATTTCCGCGTTGGTCGGCGCTCATCCCCGGACCTTACACCCTGCGCCAACCCGTGGCGCCGCCTTTGTCCTCCAGCACAACCCCCTTATCGAGGAGTTCCTTACGGATTCGGTCAGCTTCGGCGAAGTCTTTGCCCTTCCGCGCCGCCCGCCGCGCAGCGATGCGCTCGTTGATCCACGCTTCATCCACCCCAGCCGGGGCAGCTCGTAGGAAGGCATTCGGCTCGCGCTCCAAGAGACCGAGCACACCGGCCAGTGCTTTCAACTGGGTGGAAGCCCGGGCGTCGCCTTGGAAGGCCGCGTTGGCCAGTTGATGCAGCTCGGCGATAGCTTCGGGCGTGCCGAAGTCATCGTCCATCGCTTTCTTGAACCGCTTGGCGTGCGGCTCCGCCCATTCCACGGGACCCGGCTTGGCCGGATGGTCACGCAGCGCGGTATAGAGGCGAGTCAGGGCCTGCTTGGCGTCCTCCAGGTTCGCATCGGTGTAGTTGAGCGGACTGCGGTAATGCGCACGCAGCAGGAAGAACCGCACTACCTCGGCGTCGAAGTGCTTGAGGACGTCGCGCAAGACGAAGAAATTGCCGAGCGATTTCGACATCTTCTCGTTGTCGATGGCAAGGAAACCGTTGTGCATCCAGTAATTCACGAACTTCTTGCCGGTCGCGCCCTCGGATTGCGCAATCTCGTTCTCGTGGTGCGGGAACTGGAGGTCCAAGCCGCCGCCATGGATGTCGAAGGGTTCGCCAAGGAGCGCCGAGCTCATTGCGGAGCACTCGATGTGCCATCCGGGCCGGCCGTCGCCCCATGGCGAGGGCCACTTTGGTTCTTCGGGCTTCGCGCGCTTCCAGAGCACGAAGTCCAGAGGGTCTTCCTTGCTCGCGTCGACGTCGACGCGCTCGCCGGCGCGTAAATCGTCGAGCGACTTGCCTGAGAGCTTCCCGTATCCCTGGAACTGGCGTACCGCGTAATTGACGTCGCCGGAAGCGGACTGGTACGCGAGCTTCTTCTCCTTCAGGCGGCCGATCAGCGCCTGCATCTGCGGCACGTACTGCGTGGCGCGCGGCTCGTGATCGGGCTTCTCCACGCCGAGGGCAGCGGTGTCTTCGTCCATCGCTCGGATGAACCGCGCGGTGACCGCTTCCACCGGTTCCTTGTTCTCGGCTGCGCGGCGAATGATCTTGTCGTCGATGTCAGTGATATTGCGGACGAAGGTCACGCGATAGCCGCTCGCGCGTAGCCACCGGCGCACCATGTCGAACACCACCATGAAGCGCGCATTCCCGATGTGCATGTAGTCGTAGACCGTGATGCCGCACACGTACATGCGCACTTGGCCCGGCACCAATGGGACGAACGGTTGTTTTGCCCGGCCTAACGAGTTGAAGATCTGAAGGGTGTCGATTGTGGGCCGGGGAGCGTTAGTCTAGAATGAGCACCCTTACGTAGGGCCTTGAAAATATAACACAATGCTGAATCCAACCGCCTCGCGCCCAAGTCTGCGTGGCGGCGTTCTCCTCGCTTGCGTCTGCGCGTCTTTCTGCGCGACGCCTGCGCGCGCCGACGACGTTGAAGATGCGCAGAAGCTTCTCAAGGCGGGACAGTCGCAGCAAGCGCTCGACCGCGTGAACAAAGCGCTCGCCGCAAATCCGAAGGAAGCGCAGGCACGCTTCCTCAAAGGCGTGATCCTCACCGAGCAAGGGAAGCAATCCGAGGCGATCGAGATCTTTACCAAGCTCACCCAGGACTACCCGAATCTTCCCGAGCCCTACAACAACCTCGCGGTGATCTACGCGAGCCAGGGGCAGTACGAAAAGGCGCGCACCTCGCTCGAGCAATCGATTCGCACGCATCCGACCTACGCGACTGCATACGAGAACCTTGGCGACGTCTACGCGAAGCTCGCGAGCCAGGCGTACGGCAAGGCCCTGCAGCTCGACGCCTCGAACACTGCCGCGCAAAACAAGCTTTCGCTCGTGCGGGAGCTCGTGCGCGAACCTGTCACCAAACCAGCGGCTGTAGCCGCCGCCGAGACGCCGAAGGAGACCCCCAAGGCCGCCATACCAGAGCCGACGGTGGCCGCAGTGGCACCCAAGGCACCCGAGAAGCCAGCGGCGGATGCGACCGGCGACGTGCTGAAAGCGGTCAACGGCTGGGCGCAGGCCTGGTCGAAGAAGGACGCGAGCGGCTACCTCGCCTACTACGCCAAGGACTTCAAAACACCGGCGGGAGAGTCCCGCGGCGACTGGGAAAAGGCCCGCCGGGAACGCATTGGCGCTGCCAAGTCGATCTCGGTGGCCATCGAGTCACCCAAGGTGACCATGCGGGGCGCGCAGGAGGCGTCCGTCAGCTTCAGGCAGACTTACAAGTCCGACAAGCTGAATAGCAAGAATCGGAAAACGCTCGAAATGGTGAAGGTAGAGAACCGCTGGCTCATCCAGGAAGAGAAGGCAGGCAAATGAAGCGCCTCGCCCTGGCCCTCCTCGCGCTCGCCTCACTGACTGCCGCGGCCGCGACGCCCGAAGATCGCCTGTCGTCGGTCTTCCAGGCAATCGAGGCGAACCAGCTCGACGTCGCGCTGAAGCGCGTCGATTCACTGATCGCCGATTACCCGAACTTCCGCCTCGCCTATCTCGTGCGCGGCGACCTGCTGCTCGCGCGCGCAAGGCCGCTCGAAACCTTCGGCAACGTACTGAAGACCGTGCCCGAGGGCCGCGTCGCGGACCTGCGCGAAGAAGCGATGGCGAGACTGCGTGCGCAGCGCCAGCGTCCTGCCGATGACCGACTGCCGCGTTACGTGCTGCAGCTCAACAAGGACCAGAAGAATGCACTGGTGGTCGACGCTCGCCGCTCGCGTCTTTATGTCTACGCGAACGACAGCGGGACGCCAAAGCTGATCGCCGATTACTACGTCACCATCGGCAAGAACGGCATCGAGAAGACGCGCGAGGGCGACCAGAAGACGCCGGTCGGCGTGTATCACGTCACGGCCAACCTGCCGCGCAAGAAGCTCACCGACTTCTACGGCGCGGGGGCCTTCCCGATCAGCTACCCGAATGAGTGGGACCGGCGCCAGGGCCGCAGCGGCCACGGCATCTGGCTCCACGGCGTGCCCTCCAACGTCTATAGTCGTGCGCCGCGCGCGAGCGACGGCTGCATCGTGCTAGCCAACCAGGATCTGGAGTCGATCAGCCAGAGCCTGCAGATCGGGCTCACGCCGGTGATCATCGCCGACGAGATCGAGTGGGTCGACCGGTCGGCGCTCGAGACCGAGCGCGCGAGCCTCGCCGCCGAGATCGAGCAATGGCGCGCCGACTGGCAGAGCCGCGATACCGCGCGCTACCTCGCCCACTATTCGCAGCGCTTCTCCTCCGGGAGAGAGAACCTCGCGAGCTGGTCCGCGCACAAGCGCAAGGTGAACGCCAGCAAGAGCTGGATCAAGGTCAACCTCGGGCGCGTAACGATGCTCCGTTACCCGCACGAGCGCGACGTCGTCGTGGTCACCTTCGACCAGGACTACAAATCGAACGGCCTGTCGAACGTCATGAAGAAGCGCCAGTACTGGATGAAGGAAAACGGGCGCTGGAAAATCCTCTACGAAGGAGCCGCATGAAGCTCAGCCATCTGTTCGTCCTTTCCGCCGCCGCCGTCGTGCCTGCTGGTGCCATGGGCGCGGACCCGCAAGTCGACCTGAAGACAAACATGGGCACCATCCGGCTGGAGCTGAATCCAGCCGCGGCGCCGAAGACGGTCGAGAACTTCCTGCAGTACGTGAAAGACGGCCACTACAACGGCACGATTTTCCACCGCGTGATCGACGGCTTCATGATCCAGGGCGGCGGCTACGACAAGAACTTCAAGGAGAAGAGCACGCGCTCGCCGGTCGTGAACGAGGCGTCATCGGGCGTGAAGGCGGGCATGATGAACAAGCTTGGCACCGTCGCCATGGGGCGAACCTCCGATCCCAACTCGGCGACCGCGCAGTTCTTCATCAACGTCAACGACAACGACTTCCGCAACTGGGGCAACCCGCGCGGCGACGGCAACGGCTATGCCGTGTTCGGCAAGGTCGTCTCGGGCCTCGAGGTCGTGAACAAGATCGCGAAGCTTCCGACCGGCTCGGGAGGCCCGATGTCACGCGATGTACCGAAGCAGCCGGTCATCATCGAGTCGGCGACGGTGGTCGGCGCCCAATAGGCGGCTGACGCAGCTTTATCCGTCGTTGCGCAGCCTCTACATCTCCGATCTGCACCTCAGCGAGGAGCGATCGGAGGCTAATGAGCGGTTCTTCCGTTTCGTAGAACAGGATGTCAAAGGTGCCGACGCGCTTTACGTCCTCGGCGACCTCTTCGAATACTGGATCGGCGACGAAGACGTAGGATCTTCGTTCAACGCTGTCATGGTCGGTTTCTTCCGCCGCCTTGCAGACGCAGGAACAAAGCTCTATTTCATGCACGGCAATCGCGACTTCCTTTTCGGCGAGCGTTTTGCTCGCGCCGCCGGCGGCAAGCTGCTTGCCGACCCGTCAGTCATGGACGGTGTGCTGCTGATGCACGGCGACACGCTCTGCACCGACGACGCCGACTACCAGGCGTGGCGACGCAAGGCACGCTCGGCGGAGTTTCAGGCCGACTTCCTCGCCAAGCCCCTCGATGAGCGGCGCGCGGTCGTGCACGGGCTGCGCGAGAAGAGCAAAGAAGTGATCGGCGCGAAGCCAGCGGACATCATGGATGTCAATGAGGGCGCCGTGCGCGAGGCGTTCCGGCGCCATGGCGTGACGCGGATGGTGCATGGCCATACGCACAGGCCGGGCGTGCATCGCCTTGAGGTGGACGGCAAACGCTGCGAGCGATTCGTGCTGCCCGACTGGTACGGCCGCGGTGGCTACCTCGAGATTACGAAGGACAAGCCAAAGCTCGTCCGCTGGTAATCAGCGGGCACGCCAGTTGCACCGGGCGCAGTATGAAAGCGCCCCAATCCACTCCTGCTGATCGCAAGCAAATCGCGCCGGGCAATGAAGCGCAACCGGGAACGCCCGGCACCGGCGAGGACATCTGCCCCGAATGTGGCGGCAGCGGCCGCAGGGACGGCAAGCGCTGCGCCAACTGCGCCGGCACCGGCAAGGTGATCCGTGGAATCGGCGGAGCTTAGGCGGTCGTAGCTGCGCGCTCGTCCGAGAGCGGCAGGACGAGCGTGAAGGTGCTGCCCTTCCCCGGCATGCTCTCGAGGTGCAGCTCGCCGCCGAGAAGCCGGGCGAGCTCGCGGCTGATCGACAGACCAAGCCCGGTGCCGCCGTACTGGCGACTGGTGCTGCCGTCGGCTTGCTGGAAGGCATCGAAAATGATCTTCTGCTTCTCGGGCGGAATGCCGATCCCGGTATCGGTGACCGAGAACGCCACCGCATCGCTCCCGCGGCGCATGATGCGCAAGCGCACGCTGCCTTTGGGCGTGAACTTGAAGGCATTGGCGAGCAGGTTCTTCAGCACCTGCTTCAGGCGCGTGGCATCGGTGCGTATCGTGTGGGGCAGGCCGGGCGCCAGGTCGACGGCGAAATCGAGCTTCTTTTCCAGCGCCACCTGGTGAAACAGGCGATCGAGCTCTCGCTTGATGTCCTCCAGCGGGGCCGGCCCGATATTCAGCGCCGTAACCGCGCCCGACTCGATCTTCGCCAGGTCGAGAAGATCGTTGATCAGCGCGAGAAGGTCCATGCCCGACGCGTAGATCGTCTGCGCGAAGCGCACCTGCTTCTCGTTAAGGTTGCCGCCGACGTTGTCGGACAGAAGCTTGGCGAGGATTAGGAGGCTGTTGAGCGGAGTGCGCAGTTCGTGCGACATGTTGGCGAGGAACTGCGACTTCGATTCGTTGGCGCGCTCGGCCTCGACCTTCGCCCGCACGAGCTCGGCCTCGCCGCGCTTCTTTTCCGTGAGGTCGCGCGTCACCTTGGCAAAGCCGAGCAGCGTCCCTTTCTCGTCGCGCACGGCGCTCAGTACCACGCTCGCCCAGAAAGGCGAGCCGTCCTTGCGCAGGCGCCAGCCTTCCTCCTCGAAGCGTCCTTCGCGCGAGGCGACCTCGAGCTCCCATTGCGGCTTGCCGTTCGCGATCTCCTCGGGCGGATAGAACTTCGAGAAATGCTCGCCGATGATCTCGGCGGCGCCGTAGCCCTTGATGCGCTGGGCGCCGGGATTCCAGCTCGCGATGTTGCCGCGCGGGTCGAGCATGAAGATGGCGTAATCGACGACGCTGTCCACCATCAGGCGAAAGCGCCGCTCGCTGTCGGCGAGCAGCGCCGTGCGCTCGCGTACGCGCGTCTCGAGATCTTCGCGCGCCATTTCGAGCTGTGCCAGCACCGCGCTGATCATGAGCCCGGTGACGACGATCGTGCTGACGAACACGAGGAGCAGCAGGAGCATCTCGTTGCGCCCGACATCGGCGAACGGCCCGCTTTCCCGGTGCAGCGTGTACCAGAGCGCCATGGCGCAGATCGCCGCGCTGGTGGTAGTGACCTCGCGCTGGTCGAAGCGGAAGGCCGCCCAGATGACGAACGGCACCATGACGAAGGTGCGGCCAAAGCCCGCGCCGAACACGATTTCACCGGCGAGCAGCAGCAGCACCGTGAAGGCCACGGCTTCCGCTGCCTTGCGCCCAGACCAGCGCATGCCGGGCTCGGTCCAGGAAAGGATGAGCGGGGCGACAATGAGCATGCCGCACGCATCGCCCTGCCACCAGGTCCACCAATTGGAGGCAAGGTCGGGCGCTTGCAGCGGATAGATCGTGGCGAGCGGCAGCAGCGCTACCGTCGGTGCGATGACGGCGCCGCCTGCGGCCAGGCCGACGAAAGTCAGCACCTCGCGCACGCGCAGGAACCGACGCGGCACGCCCAAGTGGCGGCGCACGAGGGTCGCGATCGCGAATGCCTGCAGGCTGCTTCCGCTCGCGATCGCGGTAGCGGTGAGTACCGAGCCGCCCACCATCAGGTTGGCCGCAAAACTGCCGATCCACGCCCCGGGCCAGAGCGGAATCCCCCACAGCAGGAGCGCCGCGAGGGCGATTCCCGACGGCGGCCAGATCGCGGTCGCATATCCGGGCGGGATGGCGACGAGCAGCGAAACCTTCGCTGCTGCGAAGTAGACGACGGCTAGTAGGACAGCCTGGGCGGTGCGGAGCACGCCCCTAGCTTAACCCGCGCTCCAGATCAGCCTTTAGATCGTCGAGCGCCTCGAGGCCAACGGCTATCCGAATCAGGCCGTCGGTGATGCCTGCCGCCGCGCGCGCCTCGGGTGAGATCCGTCCATGGGTCGTGCTCGCCGGATGGACGATCGTAGTCTTCACATCGCCGAGGTTCGCCGTAATCGACATGAGCTTGGTCGAGTCGATCACCCTCCACGCGCCTGCACGTCCGCCTTTCGCCTCGAATGAAAGCACGGCCCCCGCCGCCTTCTGCTGACGCTTAGCGAGCGCATGCTGTGGATGCGATTCGAGGCCCGGATAGTGGACCCGCGCCACGGATCGGTGACCTTCAAGCCACCGCGCAAGTTCGAGCGCGGCGGCTGACTGCGCCTTCACCCTCAGCTCGAGCGTCTCGAGGCCTTTGAGCAGTACCCACGCATTGAATGGCGAGATCGCCGGACCTGCCGTGCGCAGGAAAGCCGTCATCGGGTCGCCGACGAGCGCTTTCGTGCCGGCGATGGCGCCGCCCATCACGCGACCTTGGCCATCGATGTACTTGGTCGCCGAATGAATGGCGAAATCCGCGCCTAGCTCGAGCGGCCGCTGCAGGATCGGCGTGCAAAAGACGTTGTCGACGGCGAGGAGCGCACCCGCTTTCTTCGCAATGGCCGAAAGCGCCGGGATGTCGGACACCTCGGTCATCGGGTTCGATGGCGTCTCCAGGAAGAAGAGCCGCGTATTCGGCTTCACCGCGCGCTGCCACTCATCCGTCTTCGTCGGCGAGACGTACGTGGTCTGGATACCGAAGCGGCCGAGGATGTTGTTGAAGAGCTGGATCGTCGCGCCGAAGACGGCGTTCGAGCAGACGACGTGGTCGCCGCTCTTCAGGTGCACGAGCATCGTGGCGAGGATCGCCGCCATGCCTGATGCAGTGGCGACGCACGACTCCGCGCCCTCGAGCGCCGCAAGGCGATCCTGGAACATCGCCACGGTGGGGTTGGTGTAGCGCGTGTACACCATGCCCTCTTCGCCCGCGAAGCGCGAAGCCGCTTGCGCCGCGTTATCGAAAACGAAGCTCGAGGTGAGGTAAAGCGCCTCGGCGTGCTCCTGGAACTGGCTGCGCACCTGGCCGGCGCGCACACCCAGCGTGGACAACTCGTAGTCTTTGGACATAAAAAAACCCGGGCCTCTGTGCGGCGGACCGGGTGGCTTTTGGAACCTGCGCCTCGGCACGCTTTAGCTGGATTTATTACGCGCCCGCAAGCTGTAGCCCCTCAAATCGGCGCGAGGTCGGAAATATATCAGGCTGCCAGATTCAAATCTAGCTGGGCGTGATCCTCGTC
>JAFARH010000058.1 GCA_019245555.1 Betaproteobacteria bacterium | reverse complement strand
CGGATAGCTCCCGACCAGGGTAGTAGGAAAGAGCATCAGGTCTTTGCGAATTTCGGCGAGATTTTGGCGAGGCGCTCGGGGTCTACGCGCCCACTGCGCCGAATATAGCTCCACGCGGAGTCGCGCGGCGAGAGATTCATATGCTCGTGGAAGTGGTCGTACCAGGTGCCACTAGCATCCGCCGCCGCCAGGAGCTTCTCGACTATCGGCCGGCGCGCCGCCTCAAAAGCCTGAAGCGCCTCGCGTACGTCGGGATGCTCGCGCAGCGCCTTGGCGAGCGCGATGGCATCTTCCATCGCTAGCCGGGTGCCCGAGCCGATGGAAAAATGCGCGGTTCGTAGCGCATCGCCAATCAGCACCACGTTGCCGGCGAACCAGCGCTCATTGCGCACGTTAGGGAAGTTGCGCCAGATCGACTTGTTGGAGATCAGCGGCTTGCCCTGGAGAGCTGGCGCATAGACCCGCTCCAGGTAGGCCGTGGTCGTCGTCTCGTCCATCGTCGCGAAGCCGGCACGTTCCCACGTCGCCGCATCGCACTCGACGACGAAAGTGCTCATGTCGGCCGCATGGCGATAGTGATGAACGTTGAACCTGCCGTGCTCGTTCTCCAAGAAGGTGTGCGTCAGTTTCTCAAAACGCTTGGGCGTGCCGTACCAGGCGAATTTGTTCGTGAAATGAGTGATGCTCGTGCCAAAGTCGCCAGCGCGGCGCACCGCCGAATTCGCGCCGTCAGCCGCGATCACCAGGTCATAGCCCGAGGTGTCGCCGACCGGCGTGTTGAACTCGGGATGTACGCCCACGCTCGCGGCCTGCTGCCGCATGAAGCGCAGGAAGTGCAGCCGACCAATGGCATTGAAGCCGATGCCGTCGATCACGACGCGCTCACCGCGGTGGATGATCTGAAGATCGACCCAGGCTTCGAGCTCCGGCGTGATCAAGTCGTGGGTCGTGGGATCGTCCGCCCGCAGGAATTCGAGCGCACGATCGGAGAACACCACGCCGAAGCCGAAGGTCGCGTCCGGCGGATTCTGCTCGACGACGCGAATCCGCCAGCGCGGGTCTTGGCGCTTCAGGAGATACGAGATGTAGAGGCCGGCCGGCCCGGCGCCGGCCACCAGGACATTCATTGCTTGTTAAGCGTTGGACCCCATCGCGTCCAATTCCTCCTGGCGAAGGGCCTTCGCGTCAGGCGTGCCGAACTCTTTCACGGCTTCGCCGGCGGCGAGCAGCTTCAACTCCCGCCGCCACACTCGGCGAAGCAGGATGACGGCTGCATCCGAGGTCCCCAAGCGCTCGCGCGAACGGTCGACGATCTTTCCTTGCGCGCAGATCGCAACGCCGTCCTGGATGCGGATGATGTTCGGATGCTTCGCAACGTCTTCCCAGCTCTTGCGGCCGGCAAGGATCGCCTCGATCTCCTCGTGGATCGGCGTGCCCTCGGGACGCTCCCGTCTTTTGGTGTGGTAGACCATGATGAGAAAGTGCAGGTGACTCTCGTCATCGATCGGCACGTACCAGAAGAGCGCCTTGAACCAGAACGGCTTGTCGTCGCGCGCGGTGCGTAGCGGGTGCGCGAGGAAGCACTGGTTCGGCATGATGAAGTGGATGCGATCGGTGCGGTCGCCACGCTCCTGGAATTGCGTAAGGCCGTACGGGGTTTCAGTCGCCCACGTCTTGGTCGGAACGTACGGCCGCGCAGCCGTGTTCACGAGGTGGCCACGATGCGAGAAATTCACGTGGACGTCGTCCATGATGTTCTCGGCGCTCTGAAAATAATTGCACGGGATCATTTCGACCGACGGCGAGATAGTCCAACCTTCGCGCACACCGTCTTCCAGGCCGGGCAGCGGACGAAAAGCCGGAGCATCGCCTTCGCCGAGATACGCGAAGATGAAGCCGTGCGCTTCGTGCGTGGGATAAGACGCGAGCTTTCGAACCGAGGTGCAGAAAGGCTTTGGCTCGGCGGGTTGCTCGACGCATTGCCCGGTCTCGTCGTAGCGCCAGCCGTGATAACGGCAGCGGATCGTTTCACCTTCGACCCAGCCCGTCGACAGCATGCTCAGTCGATGCGGACACTCGTTGGTGATGACGCGGACCTTCCCGCTTTCGCCACGGTAGAGCGCCAGTTCCTCGCCAAGAATCTTGATCGGGACGACCGCTTCCTTCCCGAGCTTCGCGGACAGATAGATCGGCTGCCAGTAGCGACGCAAGTAACGCCCAGCCAAGGTGCCCGGGCCTGTATGCACGAAGTCGGGGTCCTTCGCGCCGCGTCCAAGCTTGAGATTCGAGTCGGTGGATGTCGCCATTGGTTCAACTCCAGATTTGCTTCGCCGCGTCCGCGCATAGCTTCAGCTTCGCTCGCTCGTCGGCTTCCGTCACCGGATTACCACCCATCGTACTGGCGAAGCCGCACTGGGGACTGATGGCCAGCCGATCCTGATCGATGTATTTCGCCGCCTCGGCAGTACGCCGCTTCAAGTCTTCCACTTTCTCGAGCGTCGGTGTCTTGGAGCTCACGAGGCCGAGCACCACGCCTTTGTCCCTAGGGACAAAGCGCAGCGGCGCAAATCCGCCGGCGCGGGGCGTGTCGAACTCGAGCAGGAAGTGATCGACATTCGTTCGGCCAAGAAACTTCTCGGCCACCGA
>JAFARH010000022.1 GCA_019245555.1 Betaproteobacteria bacterium | reverse complement strand
CTGCGCAAATGGCTGCTCGCCTTTGCCGCACCGCGCGGGCTTAAGGTGGAGTTCTACGAGAACGCGTCGACCGACGATCTCAGGTCGAAGGCGCGCTCGCTCAAGCCCAAGCTCGTCTGGATCGAGACGCCGGCGAACCCGACGTGGGACATCACGGACATTGCCGCTGCCTGCGAGATCGCGCGTTCGGTCGGCGCGTTCGTAGCAGTCGATTCCACCTCGGCCACGCCTCTATTGACGCGCCCCATCGAGCTCGGCGCCGACATCGTGATGCATTCGGCGACGAAATATCTCAACGGCCACTCCGATGTCATCGCCGGTGCGCTCGCCGCCGCACGCGACGACGAGCGCTGGCAGGCGATGCGCTACATCCGCGGCAGCGGCGGCGCAGTCCTCGGCGCCTTCGAGGCGTGGCTGCTCCTTCGCGGAATGCGCACGCTGCACCTGCGCGTAGCCGCTGCGTGTGCCAATGCGCAGGCGATCGCTGCGCGATTCGAAAAGAATCCCAAGCTCTCGCACGTGCTTTACCCGGGCCTGCGCACCCACCCGAACCACGAGGTCGCGGCGCGCCAGATGCGCGGCGGCTTCGGCGCGATGATGTCGCTCAGGCTCCGCGCGGGCGAAGAAGCGGCGAAGGCGTTCACGGCCAAGCTCCGCGTCTTCAAGCGCGCCACTTCGTTGGGATCAGTCGAAAGCCTCGCCGAGCACCGCGCGAGCGTCGAGGGACCGGACACCCTTTGCCCCACCGACCTGGTGCGCCTCTCGATCGGCGTCGAGCACGCCGATGACCTCATCGCCGATATCGACCAGGCGCTCGCCTGATGTTCGACCATGTCGTGTTCGGCGCGAGCGACTACGCCGCGAGCAAAGCGTTCTTTCTCGCGGCGCTCGCACCGCTCGGCGTAGCCGTCGTTTCGGAAGGACCGCTCGGTGTAGAGATGTGTCGTCCGGACAGCAAATCTTCCCTGTGCATCCGGCGAACGAAGGAGACCGCGCATCTCCACCTCGCCTTCGCCGCCGACAACCGGCAGCAAGTCGAAGCCTTCTATCGCGCGGCCCTAGCCGCGGGCGGCCGGGACAACGGCGCGCCGGGCCTGCGCCCGCAATACCACGCGAACTATTACGCCGCTTTCGTCATTGGTCCCGATGGGCATAACGTCGAAGTGGTATGCCACGAACCAGCGGCATGACAGCCATCAATTTTGCGCATCCGCCTCCTTCTGCGCCGCGTCCCTCGCGGCCCTGAACCTCTCAGCCGCCCCGCTGCGGATCATTTCACGACGCTCTTCGAGACCGCGACGAAGTTCGATCAGCACTCTGGCCGCGTGTTCGTTCTTCTGGATTGCGGTCCAGTAGGCACCGACATTCGCAATTGCCGGAATAGGCGAATCGACGCCCACGGGCGGCAGGATAGTCTCGACCATGAAGAGTCCCGGCACGAGCGCGCAATCTGCCAGCGTGATTCGACCGCAGCAGGCGAAGCCATCCGTGCCGATGAATTTGTCCAGCGCCTTGAGGTTCCGCACCACTTCGCCGGCTAGCTGGTCGGTGACACTGTTGTCGCGTGCGGCGGCAGGCACCTTACGACCTAGGGCACCGGTCAGACGAGCCAGCATGAACAGGTTGGTGATGATGTAGATGTCGCTAAGGCGGGCGAGCGTGCGGATGTGCGCGGTCTTGCGCGGAGTGGTTCCCAGGAGCGAAGGTTCGGGATAGATCTCTTCGAGATATTCCGCAATCACCGCGGATTCCGGTATCAAGTCGCCATCGATATCGAGGACCGGAACACGACCGATCGGAAATCGTTCGCGGAATTTCGGCATGCCCCAATGCTCCGGCAGCTCGAACATGATGTCCTTAATGCCCTTGGCGTAGATCTGCATGCGGACGCGGGCGGAATAGGGGCTGAGATCGGCGGTATAAAGCTTCATCTGCACACTGCGAGCTAGGTGTCTTTCGGGACGAATGCGAGCAGGCGCGGCGGATTCTCGACAAGAACCCGGTGCAGCACCGCGTCGTTGACGCCGGCCTTGCGCAGACGCGGCACGAACGTGGTGACTGTCATATCGATGCCGGGGCCGCCGTTCTTTCGCAAGCGTCTTGAGCTCGCGAAGTCCGATGACAAGAAGATCCGATCTTCGTAGCCTGCCTCGAGGACGGCGAGGATTGTGCGCACATACTCGTCGATGCGCGGGTCATCCGGCCTGGCGGAATGGTCGAAACCGAGGTTTGCACCGCGTCTGGCGATCGCGATCGACGCTGCGGTCAGGTCGTCCGTAATGTCGTTCAGGTGTCCGATGACGGCTCGCTGCAGGTTTACGCCTTCCGCTTCCAGGAGATCGACCTGGTCGAGCGCGCACTGGACGCAGCCGTCGCTGACGTGGGTAATGATGGCCAAACCGGTGCGGGTATGAGCCTTGGCGGCCGCCTTGAACCCTTTGCGTTCTTCGGGATCCATTGGCAGATCTGTGCCCGTACCCATCTCGCCGATGATCCCCCATCGTTCGGCCTTCGCCAGAGCGACGAGGTCGTCCGCAACCTGATCCGCAGTCTTCTGGAAGACGTCCTGCGGGTAGTCGGATTTAGCGTGCAGCCCGCCGCCAGCGACGATGTACATGCCGGAGCGCTGGGCGATTGTACGGAGCGCCGCAATCTTGCGGCCGAGGCCCGACACACCTGCGTCGACGATGCAACTGACGCCGTCGGCAGCACACGCTCTTACTTCGTCGACCATGAGGTCGATGTCGTCGTAGAAGATTGGCTTGCCATCGCCACTGGACATCGACAGGTGCTCATGGAAGAGCGTCATACCCGTCAGGCGATCTGGCGGAATATCTTCGAGGATCGTGCGGACGATGGGGCCCTTGGGGGTCGCCGAAGCGGAGAGCAGACCGCGAGATGCAACTACCCCGAGGCCGGCGCCTAGCCAGCGGATCGCTTCGCGTCGACTCCGACGCAACGGCGCGAGCTCGTTTTCGATTGGCATTTGATGGTCCATGGAGGACATCTTGCGGTGGATCATGGGACGCGGCTAGGGTGATCCGACGAAACCGCCGGGAAGCGGGGCGAACAGGCCTAACAGGCACCCAGTTCAAAGATCTTCGGTTTGGCCGATACCGCACCTATGCGGCTGTTTGCTGACAACGCGGATCCCAAGTTCCGGCTGCTCGTCGACGTGCTGGCGCCGACCCCGCTTGGGAAGACTGGGATAAGTAACCTGCGGTCGTGTCCGTTCTAACGACCCAAAGCCGGCATTGACGTAAGTCGCTGCGGCGAGCACACTGAATCGTTGCCTCACCCTGAAGGCGCGAGGCAGCAAACCGCACTGCCAATACCCTTGGCGCCGCCAAGCCGCGAATAATCGTGGCCACCCCGCTCCGGGAAACACCGAGGAGCGTGTCATGGGTGTATCGCTTGATGATGGCGGCTTGCCGTCGTCGTCCCGAGAGTTGCGCGATTTTTCCAAAGAACTGCGCGAAACATCACGGGACATTCGTGAGTATTCGCGCCTGCTTTCAGAGCAGGCGTTAGCTATCAGGACCGATGCTCGCAACGTTCGAGTTGCATGCGCCGCTGTAAGACGCGCTTTCGCATTGATGCGCGGTCAGAGAGGCGGCAATAGATAGGCAGGAGTTGCTGCACAAGCTCGCTCAGATCGAGGCACACGCGGGGCCCGCGCGAGATACCTTCGTACCGAAGAATCATCTGCGCCGGACTACGCGCCGAATGCGCAACGACGAAACCGCCGGCAGCGCCTGATTGAACCTTCGCTTCTGCCCGAAGGCGGACTTAAAACAAACGCCCCGTTACTGCGCCGAATGGCTGTCGATATGTCGGCGCAAGCGCCTAAAAGCGTGTATAAGAAGAAACGAAGCCGTTGCGCTAGAAGCCGAGTACCAGTTCCCCCCGGTTTTTTCCTCCCCTGCTTCGCGATCCCAATCGCAGGAGCAAAGCAATGAGCTCGTCCCTGGTTGTTCCGATGAAGAACGGCGCCGTGTTGCGCGCACGGTTCTTCCATTCGCATGGAGTAGCGCTCCAGTCTGAGTCCCGCAGCAGGAGCGGTGTGCGGGAAGAGGACGGCGTAGTGGTCTTTGCCATGCCGCTCGAGCGCGTCAGCGTTGACGCGTGGGGTTGCAGCTGCCTGCTGTGGGCGAGCTCCGGCCGCGCATTGGAAGACGTGCTCAGCCTGGAAACGCTGCGCCATTGCAGGCTCGCCGTGCAACAGGGCGTCGCGGAGGGATTTCTGCTTGATCGGGACCAGGCCCCAATGGAAGGGCCGGAGCTACTCGCGATCCGCGTGGTCAAGATCAATACGGGATTTTGGGCAAGATGGGGCACCGCTGCACGCGCGCAGCGCTCGGGGGCAAGGGCATCGTGCCGGGGCACGAGACTTCAATGAGTGTGCGGGAGGCTTTCAAACACGGCGACGCGGAGCAGTGGTCGGTAGCCCGCATCAGCGCCCTTAGCGTCCAGGAGATCCGGCAGCTGCTTGCGAACGCCGAGCGACTGAACGAGCCTGCTCTCGCCGAGCGCTGCCGCGACGCCTTGAGGGGCTCGCTGTCGAGTCACAGGGCCACCAAGAGCAAATCCGGCGTGCGAACAAAAGCACGACATCTAATAGCGCGCATCAAGGCGTTCGAGGCTCGCGGCGTCTATCTCCAGGATGCACGTACGAGTTGGAGCGGCATCCGCAAGGCGGACGGGAAAGTGGTGATGGCGTTATGGGCCGATGGGGTCGAGACGGTCGGAGGAGCTTGCCGATACCTGCTCTGGGCACCGAACCTCGACGGTTCGCGGCCGTGGTCCGACAAGGCGGCCGGCAAGGAGCGCCTTGATCATTGCAAGCTCGCAATCGAGCTCGGCGGCGCCGAAGGGCTGCTCGTCTATGGTGTAGGCCTCATCACCCACCTGCCCGAAGACAAGGCGCACGCAATCCACGGCGTGGACGCAGAAACCGTGCTCACCTTTCAGGTCGAGCAGATTGGCGAGGAATTCTGGGCGAAGTGGGGTAAGAAGGCGACGGTCGGTAATTGAAGGGCGCCAAGCGCGCGACCGGCAACACAGCGATGGCTACGCTCGCGCAGCTCGCCGTGATGGCTGCCCTCGTGGCCACCATGATTTACTTTCCCTTCGGCCTTGCACTGATATTCCTGCTTCGCCTCGCCGGTCTTGGCTATGAGGCACTGATCACGTTCGGAGGCAGCTTCGGCATATTGGTCGGGCTCGTAGCCTGGTGGCTCCTTGTTTTCGCGTGCGCCTTCGTCTATGCGGCTTTCATGTTCCCCTGGGGAGACAAGGAATTCGGATGGCCAGGAAAGAAATGATCCGGATAGAGGGCACCGTAGAAGAGGTGCTGCCGAATACGCAGTTTCGAGTACGACTCGAAAACGGCGCCGGGGTGCTCGCGTACGAAGCGGACCTATTTCGCGTCGGCTGGAGTGCTGACGACCGGATCCTTCTTGCGCGCGTGCCGGTAGAGAATGATGAGCGCCGCCATCACCGGGATGGAAAGGAAGATGCCGGGGACGCCGGCGAGTTGCTCGCCAGCGAGCAATCCAAAGATCACGAGGGCGGGATGCACGCCGATGTTGCCGCTCATCAGCATCGGAGAGAGCACGTAATCCTGGAAGACGCGATAGGCGGCGATGAAGAGGACGATCCACAGGAGATGTTCGTAGCCGGAGGCGCCCGCTACGAAGAGCGCGATCACGGCCGCGCCGAGCGGACCAACGAGAGGTAGCAGCTCCAGCACCGCAGCGACGGCAGCGAGGAGAAGCCCGTACGGCACGCCGGCAAGGGTGAAGAAGAGCCCGTACGCCACCAGCGTGGCCAGGCAAAGAAGTCCGACTGCGCGGACGTAGTGACTCAGCGCATCATGAAGCTCCCACAGGAGCTGTGACAGTTCGCTGCGCTTTTCGCCTGAATCCGGCTCGCGGACGAGTGTCCGCCTGATTTCCGGCCCATCCTTGATGAAGATGAACGCAAGGATCGGAATCAACACGATGTAGATCAGGCCGCCGGCGAAGTGCAGCGCCTTCGTCCCCACCTCCTTCATCACCGGTGCCGCCGCTGCTGTCGCTCCACTCAGGCTTTCCTGCACGAAATCGTTGAGCCGACCCCGGTAGGAGTCGAGCCACGATGGGAGTGGAATGCTCTGGGCGAGATTGCCGCTCTCGGCAATCTTGGGCAGCTGCTCCGCGAGCTTTGCGGCTTCATCCGAGACCACCGGCGCGACGAGCGCCACCGCAGCAGCCACGACGCCGATCACCAGAACAAATGCGATCGCGACCGAGGCCGTCCGCGGCATGCGGCGCCATTTGTAGCGGTCGAGCACGTTGACGAGCGGCGCGATCATGTACGCGACGAAGAGCGCCAGCACGAAGACGAACAGGGTGGCGCGTATCACATACGCCGCATAGAGCGCGAGGACGACGACGGCCGCGGTCCAGGTAATCCGCGCCGCGCGAGCATCGAGTCCGAACTTGATGGTCTGGCTCCTTGCCCGAAGGGGCGTGAGCTTCCTGCAATGCCCTCGCCGCAGCAGTGGAACAGCGACAGCCTGTCGCTTGGTTCACGGCACGGCACGCGGGTTGCCGTCGAGCGGCATGGAAAAGCTGCGGCGATTGCGCGAAGGGCTGAAGCAGCTGCGCTCCGCGCCGCCGGGCAGTCGATTCCAGGCCCACTACGAGTCGGCCCATGAGCCGCCCGGCAACTATGGGGTGCGCGCGCTCGTCATCGCTGGCGGCGTTGGCTTGGTTCCCCTCGGCCTGCTTCTGTCGATCATCCCGCTGGTGCCCGGCACGGCAATATCCGTTGTTGGGGCGGGACTGGTCGCGGCGGAGTCACGCACCGCCGCGCGCTTCCTCGATTGGATCGAGCTCAAGCTCCGTCACATCGTCCGACGCTTTCGCGGCTGACCCGGCGCTCTTTGACCCGAGGATGCAGCTAGTGGCGCTTGAAGTCCGCGCACATGCTGGGCGGACCCTGCCAGGACTGGTCGACGACGACGCCGTTCTGGAAGATGAGCGTGCGCTGGCAGCTCTCGGGCGGCGGGGGTGAGCCGACCGGGACGCTCGTGCCGACGCCGACTCCGGTGGCACCGCCGCCACCGAGACGCACGCCGCCGAGGCTGAAGCCCACGCTCGAGCCCGGCTGCACGGCAGACACGGTCTCCCAGGTGTACCAGTAGCGTCCGTCAGCGGTGTTGGTGCTGCGTGCCGGCGCGCCCCAGGCGCGCAGCACGTCTTCATAACTTGCTCCCATCCAGGAACTCTTGGCGTTCTCGACGTCCTGAGCGGTGGCGCAGGCCGCAAGGAACACGGCGAGCGCCATCGCGATGCGGGTTAGGCTGTTCACAGTGTCGAGGTTACTCCCTCTTCGAGCCGAGCAAGACATACACCGCGCCGATGAGGCATGTGACTGCGATTGCGATGCTCGCGCCGACGGCAAATGCTGCAGCGGGAATGATGAAGATCTTCGCCTGGGCGGCGAGCGCTTCGGCCGGCGCGATGGCCAGGAAGAGACTTGCCGCGATCAGGATCCAGCGGCGGATATAGGCGACGAGCACCCAGCGCAAGGCGCGGTTGTACGACAGCGCGCTGGCGCGAACGAGCGCGGTGCCGTTCGAAGCGTCCTTGAAGAGCGCGAAAGGGTCGAGATAAAGAAGCAGCTGCCGCGGCAGCGGCAAGCGCGCGCGCTGCTCGCGGTTCAAGAGTGACTCGGCGTCTGCGGCTTTCACGCGTATACCTCAATAACGTTTCATCGTAGCGCCGGTGCACCGCCGCTGTGTGCACCACGATCGGGCATCTAGTTATCTGCCGGGTAGCGC
>JAFARH010000465.1 GCA_019245555.1 Betaproteobacteria bacterium | reverse complement strand
GCCGATGTTCACTTCGTCGACCGACGGCGCGGCGCAGCCGAGGATCACTTCATCGAGCTCATCCGGCGCGAACGGCTGGCGCACGAGCAGCGTGCGGCCGGCCTGCGTCGCGAGATCGGCGGCGGCGAAAGGGCCCGGACGGTTCTTCGATTTCAGGAACGGCGAGCGTGCGCCGTCGACGATGTATATAGGAGAACTGAGCGGCTTCACGCCGCCCTCACGAAGGGACGCGTGGCATCGGCATCGACGAGCGCCGCGCGGCCGAAGTCCTGCGGGAAGTCATCGACCTTGATCACGGCCTTGCGCAACGTCTCCTTGCGGGTCCACTGGGCGAACTCTTCCTGCGAGATGAGGTTCTTCTCGAGGGCGATCGTGCCGAGGTCCACGCCGGGGCGCGTGGCCATCTTGCCTTTCTTCAGCGCCTTGCGAAGCTTCTCGTCGATCGGCTCGCAGGCGATGGTCGCGACGAACGCTTGTTCGAGGAGTCCCGTCGCATCGTCGCCCTTCGGCACGTACATTCCGGCCGTGAGACGGTCGCGTGCCGCGCCCGGTGAGAGGATGAGCTGCGCTGAATCCCGGTTGCGCGCATCGAGCGGCGGCCGGAACGACATGCCGACCGGGAAGATGGTCCAGCGGAGCATCGTCGCCATCCACTTGATGGGGAAGTTGGAGAGCACCTGGTCGATTGCGTGCTGCGCGTGATAAGTCATGTCGCGCACGGCCCAGCGGATGAGCTGCAGGTCTTCTTTCTGGCGACCCTGGTCCTCATAGCGCTTGAGCGTCGCGGAGATGAGATACAGCATCGAGAGGACATCGCCCAGGCGCCCGGAGATTTTTTCCTTGCGCTTGAGCGCGCCGCCCATGCCCATCATCGACATGTCGGCGAGGAAGGCGAATGCGGCCGAGAGGCGCGAAGTGAAGCGGTAGTAGTGCATCAGCTCCGGAGCGCCATTGCTCGGCGTATGTGCCAGCCTCGAGCTCGTGATGCCGTGCACCCAGGTGCGTACCCCGTTGGAGAGGACGTGGCCGATGTGCGAGGTGAAGGCGTCATCGAATTCGCGCGATGCTTCCGCGCCCTGCATCTCCTTTGCGGCGCGCATCTCGCGCAGCACGTACGGATGGCAGCGGATCGCACCCTGGCCGAAGATGATGAGCGTGCGCGTGAGGATGTTGGCGCCCTCGACGGTGATCGCGATCGGCGTCATCTGGTAGCCGCGGCCGACCCAGTTGTTGGGTCCTAGGCAGATGCCCTTGCCGCCGACGATGTCCATCGCGTCGTTCACACTCTGACGCGCACGCTCGGTCATGTGGTACTTGGCGATCGCGGAAAGCACCGCCGGTTTCTCGCCAAGGTCGACCGCGCCGGCAGTCATGACGCGCGTCGCATCCATCACGTAGCAGTTGGCGGCGATCCGACCAAGCGCTTCTTCGACGCCTTCGAGCTTTCCGATCGGTGTCTTGAACTGGCTGCGCACACGCGCATAGGCGCCAGTGAAGCGCGTGAGCGCCTTGACGCCGCCGGTGGAGGAGGTGGGTAGCGAAATCGCGCGGCCTGCTGCGAGACAGCCCATCAACATCATCCAGCCTTTGCCCGCGTAGTCCTTGCCTCCGATGATCCAGTCGAGCGGCATGAACACGTCCTTGCCGTGGTTCGGACCGTTCTGGAACACGGCGTTCAGCGGGAAGTGGCGGCGGCCGATATGCACGCCGGGCGTGTTGGTCGGCACGAGCGCGCAGGTGATGCCGAGATCTTCCTTGTCGCCGATCAGGTGCTCGGGGTCGTACAGGCGGAACGCGAGACCGAGCAGCGTCGCGATCGGGCCGAGCGTGATGTAGCGCTTGTCCCAAGTGACGCGCATGCCGAGCACTTCCTTGCCCTGCCAAGTGCCTTTGCAGACGATGCCGTAGTCGGGAATGGATGCCGCATCCGAGCCTGCTTCGGGACTCGTCAGCGCGAAACAGGGAATCTCCTGGCCTCTCGCGAGGCGCGGCAGGTAATGATTTTTCTGCTCGTCAGTGCCGTAATGGAGCAGGAGCTCGGCCGGTCCGAGCGAGTTCGGCACCATCACCGAGATCGCGGCGGCAGCCGAGCGCGTCGAGAGCTTCATCACAACCGCCGAGTGCGCCAGTGCGCTGAAGCCGAGGCCGCCGTACTGCTTCGGGATGATCATCCCGAGAAAACCTTTGTCCTTGATGAATTGCCAGACGTGCGCCGGCAGGTCCTGCTGCTCGTGCGTGATCTGCCAGTCGTTGCACATCGCGCAGAGCTCTTCGACCGGGCCGTCGAGGAAGGCCTGCTCCTCCGCGGAGAGCTTCGGCGCCGGGATCTTGAGCATCTTGTCCCAGTCGGGTTTGCCGGAGAAAAGATCGGCATCCCACCACACCGTGCCGGCGTCGATCGCTTCTTTCTCCGTCGACGACATGTCCGGCAGGATGCGGCGGTAGATCGCGAGCACGTGATTCGTGAAGACCAGGCGCCGCAGCATCGGGATATTCAGTGCTGCGGCGACGGCAAGGAACAAGACGCCGAGCACGATGTTGGTGTTGGGGCCGAAGCCCGCCAGCGCGCTCAGCCACCAGCCGAACGCTCCGGCGACGATCGTCCAGACGAGGATCGGAAGCTGGAAGTAACCGCAGATCAGGAACGCGACGACGCCAGCAAGGATGAATTCGAAGACGTGCATGACGATCTCCCTTATGCGGCTTTGCGGATTACGTTCTTGAGCGGCGCGTTCAATCCTGCGGCGAGGAACGCCGTGAGGCGCTCTTCGAGGAGGCGCGCGTCGTATCGATCTTCCGGCTTGCAGCCCGCTATGAGCTGCACCGTATCGGTCGCGGCCAGCGTGTAGGCGAGCGTGCCGAACATGAAATGCATGCGCCACACCAGCTCGTCCCGGTGCATCTGAGGGAGCGCGCGCTCGAGCGCAGTCTTGTAGCGCTGCATCGCCGGCGCATACATCTGGCCGATGAGCTGGC
>JAFARH010000173.1 GCA_019245555.1 Betaproteobacteria bacterium | reverse complement strand
CTCGCGGCACGGCTTCATTCAGTGCTTGCGCACCCAAACTGCCGCCGACGACGAGGATGCGGAGGGGCCCCTGGCGGCCGCGGAAGCGTTCCTCCGGCACTGGCATCGATGCGATATCGGAGCGCACCGGGTTGCCCGTCCATTCCGCCTCGGAGAGGGCGTCGGGGAATGCGACCATCACCTTGTCCGACACGCCCGCGAGGACCTTGTTGGCGAGACCCGGGATCGCGTTCTGCTCATGCAGCGCCAGCGGCCTGCCCAGGAGCGAGGCCATCATGCCGCCCGGAAAAGCAACGTAGCCGCCGAGCCCGAGGACGACGTCCGGCCTGATGCGGCGGATGTGCCGCGCGCTCTCCCAGAATGAGAACAGCAGATTTGCCGGAAGGAGAAGCTTCTGCACCAGTCCTTTGCCTCTCGCCGCCTTCGCACGAATCCATGCCGTGGTGTAGCCATGGCGCGGCACGAGGCGCTCTTCCATGCCGCCGCGTGCGCCCATCCAGACGACCTGCCAGCCGGCCGCGCGCGCCTGCTCGGCGACGGCGAGCCCTGGAAAGATGTGGCCTCCGGTGCCGCCCGCCATGATGAGGAGCGTCCTCATGCGTGCAGCCCCCGGGCCAGCTGCCGATTCTCCCAATCGATGCGAAGCAGGATCGCGAGTGCCACGAAATTCACGACGAGGCCCGAGCCGCCGTAGCTCATGAGCGGCAACGTGAGACCCTTGGTCGGCAGCAACCCCATGTTCACGCCCATGTTGATGAAGGACTGGAAGCCGATCCAGATACCGATGCCCTGCGCAGTGAGCGCCGCGAAGTGCCGGCTCCGCTCCGCGGCTTGGCGCGCAATTGCGAAAGCCCGCGCGACGATCCAGGTGAAGAGAATGATCACCAGGAGCACGCCGACGAAGCCGAGTTCCTCGGCGAGTACCGCGAGGAGGAAGTCGGTGTGCGCTTCCGGCAGGTAGTGCAGCTTCTCCACGCTACCGCCCAGGCCTACACCGAGCCATTCGCCGCGTCCGAAAGCGATGAGCGCATGCGAGAGCTGGTAACCGCTACCGAATGGATCGGACCAGGGATCCATATAGCCGAAGATGCGGTGCATGCGATAAGGCGACGAGAGCACCAGCACGACGAAACCGACGCCGAGCATGCCGACGAGCGCGGCGAAGTGCCTGCCGTTCATGCCGCCGAGGAAGAGGATCGCAATGGTGCTCGCGGCGATCACGACCAGCGCGCCGAAATCCGGCTCGCGCAGGAGCAGCCACGAAACCAGCATCATCACTGCGAGCATCGGCAACAGGCCGCGCTTGAAACTCTTCAGCACGCTGTGTTTGCGCACCGTGTAATCCGCGGCATAAAGCACCGCGGCGAGTTTCATCAGCTCCGATGGCTGGACGCTCACGACCGGCAGCGACAGCCAGCGGCGCGCTCCGTTTACTTCGCGCCCGACACCAGGGATGAGCACCGCCACGAGCAGCACGACGCCGGCCATGAAAAGCCACGGTGCCGCGTATTGCCACCAGCGCGCCGGCACTAGAAATACCATAAGCGCTGCCGCCAGGGCAGCCGTCAAGAAGATGGCATGACGTGCCAGGAACCACGCCGCGTTGTTCCCGGTGAAGCGACTGCCTTCCGCGATTGCGATCGAAGCGGAATACACCATCACCAGGCCGCCTGCAGCAAGGAGCAACGCCGCCCAGGCGAGCGAGCGGTCGTATTCGGCGGCTGGGGCGTTCTTCGCGAGGACGAAGGTTTGACTCACGCCAGGTTCCTCACCGCCTCGGCGAACACATCGCCGCGATGCTTGTAGTCGCGAAACATGTCGAAGCTCGCGCACGCGGGCGAGAGCAGAACTGCCTCACCGGGCTTTGCCAGCTCGGCCGCACGCTGCACGGCAGCTTCGAGCGTCGTGCTGCGCTCGGTCGACAATCCGGCGAGCGCTGCCTCGATCAGGGGCGTGTCTCGCCCGATCAGCAGGACACGCGAAGCAAAGGTCTGGACGGCTGGACGCAGCGCCGAGAAGTCCTGACCCTTCCCCTCGCCGCCGAGGATCAGCACCGCGTTGCGACCAAGGCCTTTTAGCGCAGCGATCGTGGCGCCGACGTTCGTGCCTTTGGAATCGTCGTACCAGCGCACGCCATTGCGCTCGCGCACCAGCTCCAGCCGGTGCGGCAACCCGCGGAAGGAGGCCAAGCTCTTGGCGAGCTTCTCGCGCGGCACGCCGAATGCGCGCGCCAGGGCGCAGGCAGCTAGCGCGTTGGCTACGTTGTGCGCGCCGTGGATCGGCAGCGCCGACACTTCCAGGATTCGCGCGGTGCCTTCGACGAGCCAGCCGTCACGCACGCCGAAATCCGCTTCGCCGTCGAGCCCGAATGTGACGATGCGGTGGCCCGCTAATTTCATGGCAAGCGACGCATCGTCGTCGCGGTTCAGCACCTGGATCGCGTCGCCCTGGAAGATGCGCGCCTTCGCCGCGCCGTAATCGCGGATGGTCGTGTAGCGATCGAGATGGTCTTCCGACACGTTGAGCACGGTCGCGGCCTTCGGCGCAAGCGACCACGTGGTTTCCAACTGGTAGCTCGATAGCTCGAGCACCCACGCTGCCGGCGGCGTTTTCCTCTTCATTGCCGCATCGAGCACCGGCGGCGAGATGTTGCCCGCGACCTCGGCGTCGATGCCGGCACCTTTAAGCAGGTGCCCGACGAGCGTGGTGACGGTGGTCTTGCCGTTTGTGCCCGTGATGGCGAGGACTGGCGCACGGTTTTCCCACGCGAAGAGCTCGATATCGCCCAGCACCGGAATGGAGCGCGCCAGCGCTTCGGTGATGAGCGGATCGTCGAGCGAAAGCCCGGGGCTGATGCACAGGAGATCGACGCCCTCGAGCAGCGCGCGGCTAAAGGGGCCGAGGGTCACATCGCCCGCAAACTGCCGTGGAGGAGTCCTACGTGTATCGGCGACGCGCACGCGAGCACCGTGCTTCTCGGCCCAGCGCGCGGCGGACAGGCCGGTGTCGCCGAGGCCGAGCACGAGCACGCGCTTGCCCGCGAGATCCATGCGCGCGGGACGGGGAAGGAGCTGGAATGCCGGCTCGCGCATCATCTGAGCTTCAGCGTTGAGAGGCCGAAGAGCACGAGCATCATGGTGATGATCCAGAAGCGCACTACGACCTGGCTCTCCTTCCACCCTTCCAGCTCGTAGTGATGGTGCAGCGGGGCCATGCGGAAGATGCGCTTGCCGCCGGTCCACTTGAAGTACAGCACCTGGATCATGACCGAGAGGGTCTCCGCGACGAAGACCCCGCCCATGATGAAGAGCACGATCTCCTGCCGGACGATCACGGCGATCGTGCCGAGCGCCGCGCCGAGCGCGAGCGCGCCGACATCACCCATGAAGACTTCGGCTGGATAAGCGTTGAACCAGAGGAAGCCGAGGCCGGCACCAGCAAGTGCGCCGCAAATGACTGCGAGTTCGCCTGCGCCGGCGATATAGGGCAGCCCTAGGTATTTCGAGAACACTGCGTGCCCTGCAACGTACGCAAAGATGCCAAGCGCGCTGCCGACGAGCACCGTCGGCATGATCGCCAGCCCGTCCAGCCCGTCGGTGAGGTTCACCGCGTTCGACGTGCCGACGATGACGAAGAACGTGAGGACGATGAAGCCGAACGTCCCGAGCGGATAGGCGACGTGCTTGAAGAAGGGGACGATCACTTCGTTCAGCGCCGGTATGGTCCGCGCGAGGTAAGCGAGGTACGCCGCCGCGACGAGACCGATCACCGATTGCCAGAAGAACTTGGCTTTGGCCGAGAGGCCCTTCGGATTGCGATGCACGACCTTGCGGTAGTCGTCGATCCAGCCGACCGAGCCGAAGGCAAGGGTGACGAGCAGCACGACCCAGAGGAGCTTGTTCGAGAGATCGCCCCAGAGGAGAGTCGTCACCACGATCGAGACGAGAATCAGCGCACCGCCCATCGTCGGCGTGCCGGCCTTCGTGAGGTGCGAGCGCGGCCCGTCGTCGCGCACCGCCTGCCCGATCTTGTACGCAGTGAGCTTGCGGATCATGTATGGCCCGAGCACGAGCGAGACCGCGAGCGCCGTAAGGCAAGCGAGCACCGCACGCAGCGTGATGTAGCTGAACACGTTGAACACACGCGCATCCTTCGCGAGCCACTGCGCGAGCTCGAGCAGCATCAGTGCCCTCCTTCCGTACTGGCGCCCGTCAGTGCGGCGACGACGCGCTCCATCTTCATGAAGCGCGATCCCTTGACGAGCACCGTGCGGCCGTGGATCGCCGGCACGAGTTCATCGACATCATTGAAGTGCTTCGCACCTTTGCCGAACGCTTCGACGGCATGCGTGCTGGCATCGCCCACCGCGAGCAGCTCGGTCACGCCGCGCGAGCGGGCATAGGCGCCGATCTCGCGATGGAATTCGGGACCCTTTGGCCCGACCTCGCCCATGTCGCCCAGCACCAGCACGGTCGGCGCGGGACACGACACCAGCACGTCGATCGCTGCGCGCACCGAATCCGGATTGGCGTTGTAGCTATCGTCGATGACGGTCGCGCCATCCTTTGCCTGCTTGACCTGTAAGCGGCCGGTGTAAGGCCGGAAGGCGCTCAAGCCCGCAGCGATTGATGCCACCGGAATGCCCGCGGCATGCGCGCACGCGGCGGCGGCGAATGCATTGCGCACGTTGTGCAGGCCGGGAATCGCCAGCGTCGCCGCCGCTTCGCCGTCCGGCGTCCGCAACTTGAGCTCGCTCGACACGTCCCTGAGCGTGTAGCCGCCGCTGACCGCGGCCCCGGCTAGTCCGAAATCGACGACGCGTCGCTTGCCGGCGCGACTGCGGAAGTAGTCGAAGTGCGCATCATCGGCGTTCACCACGGCGACGCCGTTGGCCGGCAGCGCGTCATAAACGCTCGCGTTCTCTGCGGCGACTTCGTCGACGCTCCCCATGAATTCTAGGTGCTCACGCTGCGCGTTGTTGACGAGCGCGACCGTCGGTGCGGCGAGCTTCGCGAGATAGGCAATTTCGCCGCGGTGGTTCATGCCGAGCTCAATGGCGCACCATCGATGCTCGGCGCGCAGGCGGAGCAGCGTGAGCGGTACGCCAATGTAGTTGTTGAAGTTGCCGCTTGTCGCGAGCACTGCGCCATCTCCCGCATGGCGGCGAAGGATCGCCGCAACCATTTCTTTGACTGTGGTTTTGCCATTCGAGCCCGTGACCGCGATGAGCGCGGGCGAAAAGCGCTCGCGCCACCGACGCGCCAGCTCACCGAGCGCAACCTTTGTGTCGTCGACGATCACGGCCGGCACTGGAAACGCGCCGGAGAACTTGCGATCGACCAGTGCGGCTGCGGCGCCACGCGAGGCGGCCGCACTCAGGAACTCGTGACCGTCGAACCGCTCGCCACGCAAAGCGATGAAGAGCTCACCGCGCCCGATGTTGCGGCTGTCCGTCGACACAGCCGTGAACGGCGCGTCGGCGCCGCTCAAGCGACCGTTTACCAGAGCGGCAGCTTCGGCGGCGCCCATCATTGCTTGCCTCGCATCGTCAACGCGGCGCGAGCCACGGCCTGGTCCGAGAAAGGCTGGCGGTTGCCGCGAATTTCCTGGTAGCTCTCGTGCCCCTTGCCGGCGATGAGCACCACGTCTTCAGGCACGGCTTCGAGGACCGCGGCTTCGATGGCGAGCTTGCGGTCGGTCTCGAGCCGCGGCGTTCCGCTCGTGCCCCGGGCGACGGCCGCGATGATCGCGGCCGGGTCTTCGCTGCGCGGATTGTCCGATGTGATGAACACCAAGTCCGCGCCGCGTGAGGCTGCCCGGCCCATCACGGGACGCTTCGCTGGATCGCGGTCGCCGCCCGCGCCGAACACCACGATAAGGCGACCCTTGCGCTGCACGGCGACTGGCCGAAGGGTGGCAAGCACCTTCTCAAGAGCATCGGGGGTATGTGCGTAGTCGACGACGATTAGTGGACGGTCGCCGACCACCTCCATGCGCCCCGGCACGTCCGGCAGATCGGCGACGAGCGCGAGTGCATCGCGCATCTGGAGACCGTGCGCGATAAGGACGCCGACCACGCCGAGGATGTTGGAAACGTTGAACCGCCCGACCTGCCGGCTGGCGAGGCGGCCCTTGCCCCAGCTTGACTCGAGGGCGAGCTCCGCATTCACGCTGATGGCGCCGTCGACGACGCCGCGTTCGACCGGCTGAAGGCTATAGCCGATGGTGCGCACCCGGCCGGCGAGGCGGCGAGCGAGTTGCTGGCCGAATGGATCGTCGAGGTTCAGTACGGCGGATTGCAATCCGTCCATGAGAAACAGCTGCGCCTTCGCTTCGCCGTACGCCTGCATGGTGCCGTGGTAATCGAGGTGATCGTGCGAGAGATTGGTGAAAAGTGCGCTGGAAAACCGCACACCGTTCACTCGTCCTTGTACCAGACCGTGCGATGAGACTTCCATCGCGACAGCGCGCGCGCCGCCATTACGTAGCTCGCGGAGTGTGGCCTGAAGCTCGAGCGCGTCGGGTGTCGTGTTGCCGGCCTCGCGCAGCGCCCCCGGGAAGCCCGTGCCGAGCGTGCCGACGACGCCGGCGCGCACACCATGGTGACCGAGCGCTGCTGCAATCCACTGGCTGCACGAAGTTTTGCCGTTGGTGCCGGTGACGCCGCACATCCAGAGATGCTCGGAGGGCCGACCGTTAAAGTCCGACGCAAGCACGCCGGCGCGCTGCTTGAGTCCGAGAATTGCGAGGTTCGGAATGCGCCATTCGTTCCGCCACTGAAAGCCATTGGCCTCCCACACGACGGCGGCCGCGCCGCGCGCGAGCGCATCGCCGATGTAGTTCCGGCCGTCGGCTTTCTCGCCCGGATAGGCGAAAAAGGCCGTCCCCGGAGCGCAACGGCGGCTGTCGGCGGTGAGTCGCTCGATCATTGCCCCTTGGGCGGCCAGGCGATCGAAGGGCTCCATGAATTCGTCACGTGCTCTCTCCGGCGACATCGGCGTCGGAGGGCATCTCAAGCGGCTCGAGCGGCGCGTCGTGCGGTACGCCGAGAAGGCGCAGCGTCCCCTGCATGGTCTGCGCGAAAACGGGCGCGGCCACATCGCCGCCGTAGTAGTGCGGTGCCGCGGGCTCGTCGATCATGACGGCGACCACCACGCGTGGTGCAGAAACGGGCGCGAGCCCGACAAATGAGGCAATGTATTTGTGTGCGGCGTAGCCGCCGTTCTCCTGCTTGTGCGCCGTGCCGGTCTTTCCCGCGACACGCCATCCCATGATCCGCGCCCGCGGGCCGGTGCCCCCGGGCTGGACCGCCAGTTCCAGCATGGCGCGCACCGCGCGCGCCGTTTGTGGCGAAACGATGCGCTCTCCCGTTGCCGCCGCATCGCTTTTGACCAGCGTGAGCGGCACCAATTCCCCATCGGTAGCGAAAATCGAGTAAGCGCGCGCGAGCTGAATCAGGCTGAGCGAAATGCCGTGGCCATAGGACATGGTCGCTTGCTCGACCGGCTTCCAGGTCTTATAGGGGCGGAGCTTCCCGGCCGCGGCGCCGGGAAAGCCGAGCTGCGGGGCCGTGCCGAAGCCCACGCGGTGAAAGAAGTCCCACATCCCTTCGCGCGGCATCGACAGCGCGATCTTCGCGGCGCCGACGTTAGAGGATTTCTGGATCACCTGCGCCACCGTGAGCGCAGCGGCCGGATGCACATCGCGAATCGTGTACTTGGCGATGGTGAGCCGACCCGGAGCGGTCGGCACGATC
>JAFARH010000348.1 GCA_019245555.1 Betaproteobacteria bacterium | reverse complement strand
GAGCGCGCCCAGCGCCAAGAGATCTGCGTGGCGGTAGGCGATGTTGGATACGCCAAGCTCTTCGGTCTTGCGCTTCGCGTAGCCCAGGCTCGCGAGGCTCAAGTCGACCGCGAGCACCGTCGAATCGGCGAAGCGCCGCGCGGTGGCGATCGCATTCTGCCCGGTACCGCAGCCAGCGACCAGGATGCGAGCCGCTCCGGCCTTCGCCGGCGTGCCCGGGAAAAGTTCGCGCACGATGTCGGCGAGCGGCGCGGCGTTGAAATGCGTCTGCGTGCGGATCCAGCGTGGATAGGGATTTGCCTCGTACTGTTGGCGCACGGCAGTCGAGACTGCGCCTTGGGGCTTGCCGATCGTAGGAATCTCCGCGGCGAGGCGACGTTCTTCGAGCGGCTCGACGATCTGTCGCTGCGCGAGTAGGGCGAGCGGAGTCTTGGCGAGATCGGCCGCCACACGCTCCGCATCATGCAGCGTGTGAAGCGGTCGATAGGCAGCGTAGCGTGCGTAATCGGCCGGTTGCTTCAGCGTCGATGCTGGAGGGGCAGCGCTGTCGTCTAGCAGATATTCGGTGTTGAAGCACTGATGGGCGATGGCGGTGCGCACTTCGAGTGCCAGGTCTGCGCGCGGGCGTTCCGCACCGATCAATTCCTGCAATCGCGCATCACGCACGATCGCATCCTGCATGAGGCGTAGGAGCAGCGGCTCCGCAAATGGGTTGTCACGTGAGAGCGCGGCGCTGGTGATCGGTCGAACGAGCTCGCCTGGATCCACCGCAGGATGCTCGAGTGCGCGCTCGAGGAGAGCGCGGATCCGTGCATCGAGCGGGTGGCGGAAGTTGAAGAAGCGGATCACCTCGCCGAATTGCGCCCAAAGGGCGTCGAGGTGAGGCGCAAGCTCGAGCGCGCGCATCAGGTGCTCGAGCGCGGGCGCGAACGCTGATTGCGCGAGCAGCGCTTGCGCGCGCTCGGCAAGAGCGAGCGCCGGTCGGTCGTCTCGCTTGCCGCCGGCGCCTGCCTGCGCTCGCCTTTTCTGCTCGCCCATCCTCTAAGTATCTCGGCTACAATGCCCCGCGTGAAGCTGTCGATCGTTCTTCTTCCGCTCGTCTGGCGTTGGCGTTCGCCCACCGCCTAGATCCTCTATGGCCGTGCCGGGCCTTAAACGGCAACCCCGCAGCAGAGTAAGCACCACCCCTATATCGAGGGAGTAGAGCTATGAAGCAGATCACGATCGCAGAAGCCATCCAGCGCACCGTCGAGCACCGCGAGGTATTCCACGACGAGATGCTGCACATCATGCGCCAGATCATGCGCGGCGAGCTGACGCCGGCGCAGATCGCAGGCTTCATCATGGGCTTGCGCGTGAAGAAAGAAACCATCGGCGAGATCGCCGCCGCCGCGCAAGTGATGCGCGAGCTCGCGACCCCGGTGGAAGTGAAGGATGACCGCCACCTCGTCGATACCTGCGGCACCGGCGGCGACTCGGCGCATACGTTCAATGTTTCGACCTGTGCGGCCTTCGTCGCAGCAGCGGCGGGCGCCAAGGTCGCGAAGCATATGGGACGTTCGGTGTCGTCGTCCTCCGGCAGCGCCGAGGTACTCGAAGCGCTGGGCGCGAATATCAGCCTCACCCCGGCGCAAACCGGCGAGGCATTGGAGAAACTCGGCATCGGTTTCATGTTCGCGCCTGCGCACCACGCCGCGATGAAGTACGCCGCGCCGGTGCGAAAAGAGCTCGGCGTGCGCACGATCTTCAACATCCTCGGACCGCTCACCAATCCAGCCGGTGCGAAGCGGCAGGTGATGGGCGTCTTTCACCCCGATTTGGTCGGCATCGAGGTGCGCGTGCTGCAGCGGCTCGGCTCCAGGCACGTCATGGTCGTGCACGGCATCGACGGCCTCGACGAGATTTCGATCTCGGGCGAGACGATGATCGGCGAGCTCGTGAAGGGTGAGGTGAACGAGTACAACATCAATCCGTCGCAATTCGGCCTCGAGCTCTACGACCGCCGCGCTATCCAGGTGAACACCGTCGAAGAATCGAAGGCGATGATCCAGGCGGTGCTCGACAACCAGCCGGGACCGGCGCACAACATCGTCGCCATGAACGCGGGTGCCGCGCTCTATGTCGCCGATGTCGCTTCCAGCCTGAAAGACGGCATCGAGCGTGCGAGCCAAGCGATCAAAGGCGGCGCGGCCAAACACAAGATGGAAGAGTTCGTCGCCTTCAGCAAAAAAGCGGCGAAGTGACGATCCTCGAGCGCATCCTCGAAGTGAAGCGCAGCGAGATCGCAGCGGCAAAAGAGCGCTCGTCGCTGGCTGCAGTAGAGATCCTTGCGAGAAAGGCCTCAGCGCCGCGCGATTTTCTCGGTGCGCTTCGCGCAAAAAAGCCGGCCGTGATCGCCGAGATCAAGAAAGCGAGCCCCTCGCGCGGCGTACTGCGCGAGAACTTCGATCCGGCATCGATCGCCGCGAGTTACGAGCGCGCTGGCGCGGCTTGCCTTTCAGTTCTCACCGATCGGCAGTTCTTCCAGGGCGATGAAAACCATCTGGCCGCGGCGCGAGCCGCCTGTTCGCTGCCGGTGCTACGCAAAGATTTCGTCATCGAGCCCTACCAGGTGTTCGAATCGCGCGCATTCGGCGCCGATTGCATCCTCCTCATCGTGGCCTGCTTGAAGAAAGAGGAGATGCTCGAGCTCGAACGCATCGCCAAGCGCCTCGCGATGGCGGTACTGGTCGAAGTGCACGATGCAAAGGAGCTCGAAACCGCGCTTGCGCTCGAGACGCCGCTCATCGGCATCAACAATCGGGACCTCAAGACGTTTGAGACGCGGCTGGAAACGACGCTCGATCTGCTGCCGCGGGTGCCGCGCGGCCGGATCATCGTTACTGAGAGCGGAATCCTTTCCGCAGCGGACGTCGCGCGTATGCGCGGGGCCAGCGTCGATACATTTCTCGTCGGCGAGGCATTCATGCGCTCGACCGATCCCGGGGCTGCACTGAAGCGCTTATTCGATCTGTAGCATCCGGCACCGTGCTTGCTGCGCCGCACCATTTCTTGTTGGGTATTTGCAACGCCCTAGTAGGGAATTCGCGATCAAGGCACGGGGTGGCCTTGGTCGCCTAACGCTCCTTTCGGCACACTGCTTTGGACTTCTCGACTGAGGGGTTGGCGGGGGGCCACACGGCACATCGCCCGGTTTAAACCAGAGAGGAGTAAGCATGCAGAAGAAACTTCTAACGTTAGCAGTAGCGGGCGCATTGGCCGCGCCTTGCATCGCGATGGGGCAAGGGTCGGGACCACCCACAGCCGCCGTTGAGGTGTACGGCACGATCAACATGGCGTTCGGTAAGTTCAAGTACGACGGGGCGGCGAACACCACATTGTTCCCGGATGTCTCCAAGTGGGACGTGGCGCAGGGTGCCTCCAACTACGGGTTGCGTGGCAGGGAGAGCCTGGGTGGTGGCCTGACCGCCTGGTTCCAGATCGAGCAGAACGCGCCGATGGAGCGGTCGAACAACGTCGCAATCACTCCGGCTTCGCGTAACTCCGCAGTCGGTATACAGGGTGGCTGGGGCAACCTGTTCATGGGCCAGTGGACCACGCCCTGGGCGGACCTCGATTCGCTCTGGGCAGTCGGCACGGTGGGCTTCTGGGGCCCGGTGACGTCGATCATCGGCCGTCGCGAGACGACTGGTACGGCGCCAAACCCGAACTGCGACAACTACCAGTCGTCCGGCGGCATTACGCTTTCGACGATCGCTGGCGGCGGCTATCACCCACCCTGCGACGCTGTCAAAGCGGGCGGTGGCGTAGGCCACGCGTTCTGGCGTCGCGCGTCACAGGCGGTGGTGTATCAGTCGCCCGTGTTCAGCGGCGCGCAATTCAAGGTCCTGTATCAAACGAACGAGAGCAAGGCGACGGTCCCGACTGCAGCCGATCCGTCCTTGATCTCGACCTCGCTGGAGTGGGCCGGCATGGGTGGCAGGGCACGCATCGGCGCGGCGTTGGATCGCCACAAGGACTTCACCTCACCGGGCAAGACCGATACGGGCTGGGCCATCAAGGGCGGCTACAACTTCGGTGTGGTTGACGTCGGCCTCGCCTACGAGAGCATGACCTACAGGGCCATCTTCAGCGACTGCAAGACGAGCAACTATGGCGTCGCGCTCGCTGTCCCGGTCGGTCAAGGAGCGATCCGTGCGTCATACGCCAAGGCGAAAGCAATCACCGGTACGTTCGGCCCGAACCCGGGCTTGCCTGCCGGCACGCTATGGGGCGCGCAAGTTTGCGGCGCGACGAACGTGGCGGGCACGGGCGGCGCAGGACAACCCGCGGCGACTCCAAACGACGGTAATACCGGCGCCAAGATGTACGACCTTGGCTACGAGCATCGGTTCTCGAAGCGCACCACCGTTGGTGTCGGCTACGCGAAGATCAAGAACGATCCGGGCGCGGTCTTCACGTGGACGGGCGCGCCGCCGACTTCCGACGGTTCCGGCGTACCGGCGAACACGCCGGGACCTGGTCAGAGCCCGAGCACGTACTTCGTCAGCATGACACATCGGTTCTAACCAAAGCGGTAACCATCAACGGGCGCCTTCGGGCGCCCGTTTTTTTTGGTCGGCAGAATTTGCTAGCGGGTACTACGGAGTTTTGTCGTAAGCAGGATCGTCGTGAACCAATACCTCGCGGACCAACCGGTCGGGGCCGAATTCTATGTTCGCAACAATAGGTGACATGATGTCCTGCATCGGATAAGCCCAGACTTCAGCCTCCTGCCCGGGAAAATGCAGGATTTGGTACGGAGGACCCAGCAGATCACGTACATCTTCGGTGGTCCACTTTTCCCTGATCTTGTTGACATTGGCGCGGGTTAGCAACTGCTCGACTTTTATGAGCTTGCCATCCGCACCGAAACGCGCAGCGTAAGTCACTCGTTCGGAAGGTAAGCGTGAGTAGTAGCGCACAGTCTCGCCGTTTCGGGCCTGTCGCTGCTCGGTGAGGGTACCCATTCTCGCGTCGACATCTGCCTGCGTAGAGATGCCTGGCTTGAGTTCCGATTGCGGGGACACGGCGCAACCGGTCACGAAGACTGCGATTGTTGCCACGCTGCCAAACTGCACAAGTGCACGCGAAATCAAAAGACCTCCGCCTTTCTGGTCAGTGTTGTACTTCTGCGGTATCAATTATCGTCTGCCGTGTCCGCTTTGCGTCGGAAACTGTAAAGACAGTTTGACGACAGAGAAAGCCGGCGCTTTAGTGCGCCAAGAGGGTTCTTCGCTCAAGACCCGGCGCTGTGATTCTCTGCTAGTCTCATCGCATGGATCGCTTGATCAGCGAATTCGACCGCGCACTTCGGGCAATTACCGGAGTGGCAAACGCTGCGCGCCCATCGCCGGCAGAGCAGAAGCCGAACGGCGATCTGACGGATACCGAGCGCGCGCACGCCGCAGCATTGATGCGCGTCAACCATGTTGGCGAGATCTGCGCGCAGGCGCTGTACCAGGGCCAGGCGCTGACGGCACGCGATGCGTCGCACAAGGCCGCGCTCGAGCGGGCTGCGCGCGAGGAAGAAGACCATCTTGCGTGGAGCGCAGAGCGCATCCGCGAGCTCGGCGGACGGCCGAGCCTCTTGAATCCGCTCTGGTATGCGGGCTCGCTCGCCATCGGCGCAATCGCCGGAGCGCTTGGCGACCGCTGGAATCTCGCGTTTCTCGCCGAGACCGAGCGCCAGGTCGAGGAGCACCTCACCGGTCACCTTGACGCGCTGCCGGCTGCCGATGAGCGCACGCGCGCGGTGGTTCGCGCCATGCGCACCGACGAAGCCAAGCACCGCGACACGGCGCTCAAGCTCGGCGCAGCCGAGCTACCCGAGGCAGGCAAGACTGCGATGCGGCTCGCCTCGAAGGTGATGACGACGGTCGCGTACCGTATCTAGGTAATGCTGCAGGTCTACATCGGCTACGACCCGAGAGAATCGGTCGCGTTCTACACGCTTGCGCATTCAATCTTCGCGCGCTCGTCGATCCCGCTCGCGATCGCGCCGCTCATGCGCCGCCATCTCGGGCACTTGTACACGCGCTCGCGTGGCCCGACCGAGTCGACCGAGTTCAGCCTGACCCGCTTTCTCGTGCCGGCACTCTCGGGATATCACGGCTGGTCGATCTTCATGGATTGCGACATGCTTTGCCGTGCCGATATTGCCGAGCTTGCCGCGCTGATCGACAGGAATGCCGACAAGGCTGTGCTCGTCTGCCAGCACGATTACGTTCCGAAGAGCGAGCGCAAGTTCCTGAACCAGGTGCAAACCAAGTATTCGCGCAAGAACTGGTCGAGCCTGATGCTCTTCAATAACGAGCGTTGCAAGGCGCTCACCACGCAGTACGTGAACTCGGCGACGGGACTCGACCTGCACCGGTTTGCCTGGATCGAGGACGCGCTCATCGGCTCGCTGCCGCTCGAGTGGAACTGGCTCGTCGAGGAATACCAGTACAACCCGAACGCGAAGATCGCCCATTTCACCCTCGGCGGCCCCTATTTCGACGAGTACCGCAATTGCGATTACGCCGAAGAGTGGCGCGCGGAATTCGAGTCGATGCGCAGCCGGGAAGAGAGATGAGCGGCACGCGTTCGGTGTACGGCTGGCTGCTGCCGAAGACCGATCGCCACTTTCCCCAGTATCTCGCCAGCGCGCCCAAGGTCGAAGGCCGGCGCATGTATCAGCCGCAGCATATCCAGACGACGCTGGAAATTTGCCGCGCCCGGCGTGTCGCCGTCGACGTCGGCGCGCATATCGGCTTCTGGTCGTACTACCTCGCACTCGCCTTCCAGAGCGTGCATGCCTTCGAGCCCGCGGACCTCTTCGCTTTTTGCTTCGAGCGCAACGTGCGGGCGAAGAATGTCGCGCTGCACCGGGTGGCGCTCGGCGAGGAGGAGGCGAGCGTCCGGATCGAAACCGTCGCCGATAACACGGGAGCCACGCACGTCGTGCCGGCAGCGCAGGGCGACGTGCGCATGCGCCGGCTCGACGATTACAAGCTCGAGAACGTGGATCTCATCAAGGTCGACGTGGAAGGCTACGAGCGGCGCGTGCTCGCCGGGGCGTGCGAGACCCTCGGCCGCTGCAAACCCGTCGTGATCGTCGAGCAGAAGGATTTCGCGAGCCGCTACGGCGACGAGCGATTTGCCGCCGCCGACTTCCTGCGCTCGCTCGGCGCCGAGCAGCTCGGACAAGTGGTGCAGGACCTCATCTTTGGCTGGCCCGGCTCGCCGGCGCTCGTGGACTGAGCATGCTGCGTGTCGCCTGGGTGAGCTTCGCTCCCGTCGAGCGCACGCCCAAGGGTTACACCTCGAATGTTGCATCGGTCCGCTATCGCATCACGGCCACGGCCGCAGCGCTCGCAAAAAACGGCGCCGACTGCAAGGTCACCTACCTCGGGCCGGGTGCGAACCGCAAAACGTTGCTCGAGCGCTTTCGTGGCGTGAATGCGGTGGTGCTCGGCAAGATCCTGCCGCCGGTCGAGGCGTTCAACCGCGATCTCACGCTTGCGCTCGAGCTCATCGGGCAGCTACGCGCCCAGAAAATTGCCGTCCTCGCTGACTATAGCGACGACCACTTCGCCAACCCGGTGCTTGGCGACGGCTATCGTGCGCTCGCCAACGCCGTGGATCGCGTCACGGCAACTACGCCGGCGCTGGCGGAAGCGGCACGTGCGCACACCTCCGTGCCAATTACCGTGATCACGGATCTCGTCGAGGGCGCGCGCGGCGAGCCGCGCGTGGCGCAAGAGAAACCGCGCGCGCTTCTCTGGTTCGGGCATCCGGTCAACCTCGACACGCTGCGCTACGGCTTGCCGCAGGTCGACGCAGCGCGCGTGCCGTACGCGCTGACGCTGCTGAGCGCGCCGGACGTTCAGCGCTATGCGGCGGAGATTGGCGCGAAGTTTCGGCCCTGGTCAACCGGGGCGCTCTTTACCGAGCTCAATGCTTGCGATGCGGTGATCCTTCCATCCAATCCGCACGATCCGCACAAGGCCGTGAAGAGTCCCAATCGCTTTGCCGAGACGATATGGGCGGGCCGCTTCGGCATCGCGCATCCGCTGCCGGCGTGGGACGCGCTCGGCGAAGGCGGCTGGGTCGGCGAGGACTTGGGCGAGGGGCTCAAGTTCCTTGCCGAAAATCCTGACGGAGCACTGTCACGCATCCGGCGAGGGCAGGAGCTGATCGCAGAGCGCCACTCGCCTGAAGCTGTGGCTCGATTGTGGAAAGAGGCGATCGAGCAAACCTGCCAAGCCGTTTGATCGATTTTTGCTTGACGGGGTACAAGCCGTGGACCTAGTCTCGCTGCAAATTTCTCGGGGGAAAGGGATCAGATGAAAAGAACTATTTGCCGGCTCCTGATCGCGCTCTTGATCTGGACGCCCTATCAAATGGCAAGCGCAGGCATGATCGCGACCGATCGGACCGTCGCCTCGTCGGACGACCGCGCCGCGCTGAACGCTTTCCTGGCGCGCGCTGACGTTGCCACGCAACTGCAGACGCTGGGCATCGACGCAGCCACTGCGAAAGCCCGCGTTGCTGCGCTGTCCGACGCCGAAGCGCGCACGCTTGCGAATCAGGTCGGCGATGCGCCCGCAGGCGGCGTTTATTCCGCCGGGATTATCGCGGTCATCCTGATCGCCCTCGTCGCGTGGGCGATCTACAAGGAACGCAATCCCTGGTAAGCGGGATTTAGGCTTCGACCAGCTCGAAGTCCCTGGTCATCTCGGCGGTCTTGCCGAGCATGGCGGAAGCGGAGCAGTACTTCTCGTGCGACAGCCGGATTGCATGTTCGACGAGATTGCGCTTGAGGGCGCGGCCCCTAACGACGAAGTGCATATGGATCTTGGTGAATACCTTGGGGTCGGCCGTGGCCCGCTCTGAAGTCACCTTCACATCGCAGCCGCGTACGTCCTGTCCGCTCTTCTTAAGGATCACCACCACGTCGTAGGCGGTGCAGCCGCCGGTGCCGACCAGCACCAACTCCATCGGCCGCGGCGCGAGGTTCCGCCCGCCGCCCTCCGGCGCCCCG
>JAFARH010000276.1 GCA_019245555.1 Betaproteobacteria bacterium | reverse complement strand
TTTGTCTCCGACGGAACCGGCATCACCGCGCAGATGCTCGGGCACAGCCTGCTGACGCAGTTCGAAGGCGTCGAGTTCAACCAGGTCACCCTGCCCTTCATCGACAGCGCCGAGAAGGCCGAGGAATGCCTGGCGCGCATCGAGGCGGAGGGGGCGAACGGCACGCAACCAGTGGTCTTCTCCACCCTGGTCAACCAGGACGTGCGCGCCGTGGTCCGCCGAGCGAAGGCGTTGTTCCTGGATTACTTCGAGACGTTCATCGATCCACTCGAGGCAGGTCTGGGGGTGAAGTCGAGCCATACGATCGGCCGCTCCCATAGCGCGATGGACAAGAAGGAGTACCAGCAGCGCATGGAGGCCATCAATTTTTCGATGGCCCACGACGACGGGGCTTCGCACCGGGAGCTGAGCGCGGCCGATGTGATCCTGATCGGTGTGTCGCGCAGCGGCAAGACGCCGACCAGCCTATACCTAGCGCTGCAGTTCGGCGTGAAGGCGGCCAATTACCCGCTGATCCCCGAGGATTTCGAGCGGGCGAAGCTGCCGGAGGCGCTGCGCCAGCACAAGTCCAAGCTCTTCGGCCTCACCATCGCACCCGAGCGCTTGCATGAGATCCGCAAGGAGCGGCGGCCGAATAGCACCTACGCCGCGCCCGACAACTGCCGCTACGAAGTCGAAGAGGCCGAGAAGCTGATGCGGCGCGAAGGCATCCACAGCATCAACTCGACGACCAAGTCGATCGAGGAGATCGCCACGACGATCCTCCGCGAGCTCAGGATCCACCGCCAGGTCTACTAAAGGCCTCATAGAGGCAAATCGCGGCGGCCGCGGCAACGTTCAGGGATTCGCCGCCCGCCATCGGTATCGTCACCCGCTCCGCCGCGCGCGCAAGCATTTGCGCACTCAGCCCCGCTCCTTCGGCCCCGAACGCCCACGCCCCGGAGAGGTTGGCCTGGCGAAGGGGCTGGCCGCCGTGTACCACGGTGCAGATGAGGCGGGTACTCGCGATGGCGGCAACGAGGTCGTCGACCTGCCGGATGCCGACGGCGAAGTGCCCGCCCATGCCGGCGCGCAGCACCTTAGCCGACCAAGGGTCGGCGCATTGCCGATCGAGCGTCACCGCGGCGATGCCGAAAGCGGCAGCGCTTCGGATGATGGCGCCGACATTGCCGGCGTCCTGGATGCCTTCCAGGTAAACCGCTCGCCCATTGCGTTTCAATTCCGGAAGAGGAATCTCTGCCGCAATGCCCGGTGGCGTCTCCGCGTCGGCGATGGCGTCGAACACCGGGGCCGACAGCGCGATGGGCTCGAGGCGAGACTGGCGTACGAGCGTTGAAATCTCCGGCTTGCCGAGCGCAGCCTCGGTAGCAAGCACCGCGACCGGCTTGATACCGGCGGAGAGCGCCGCCGCGACAAGATGAGGGCCTTCGATGAGGACGCGTCGCTCGCTGCGCCGCAGGCGGCCGTCGCGGACCAGCTTGGCCCACCGCTTGACCTGTGCGTTGTCGCGCGACTTGATCAGTTGCGCTTGCTGCGGAGTTCCTGGCGGGCCTTGCGCAGCATTTCATCCACCAGGTCGACATGCACGGAGGCGTCCTGGGTGGCGCGAACGTCGGCATAGGTGCGCTGCAGGCGCTTGCGCTGCTTGTCGAATTTCTCGAGCTTGGCGCGCTCGCCGACGAGTGCCGTGCCGGCGGCCAACTTCATCGCCTCGCAATACATGCGATAGCTGCGCACGCGCAGCTCCTCCGCCATCGCCTGCCAGCTGTCGGCGAAGAGATTGCCCTGGAAGAACACGCCCACGGCATAGAAGCTGCGCCGATGGATTTCGCAGGGGCCGACGCGCCCCAGCGCCTGAAGGTGCTCGGCAGTGCCGTAGCCCTTATGCTGGTTGAAGCCGTATTGCGGGTAGTGGTCGTGCAGCGCGGTCATCTCGGCATCACGCGCCGTCTTGGCAAGGATCGAGGCAGCGGAGATGGGACGCTCGGTCGCGTCGCCGTCCACGATTGCGCGCGACGGGCACGAGAGGCCTGGCGGACACGCGTTGCCATCGATGATGGCCGAGGCCGGGCGGACCGAAAGGCCGTCAACGGCGCGACGCATCGCGAGCATCGAGGCGTGGAAGATGTTTAGGCGGTCGATCTCCTCCACGGTGGCGAAGGCGATCGACCAGGCAGTGGCGCGTTCCTTGATGCGCTCGGCGAGCACGTCGCGTCGCCCGGCGGTCAGTACTTTGGAGTCGGCGAGGCCGTTGATTCGCTTCGCTGGATCGAGGATTACGGCGGCGGCGTAGACCGGTCCGGCGAGCGGGCCCCTGCCCGCCTCGTCCACTCCACAAACCAGCAAATCAGCGGACGACGCTGAGGATGGCATCGGCTGCCTTCTCTGCCGTGTTCTGGCGCAGAAGCTGGTGGAATTCGCGGAAGCGCTCGACCTGCCGCTTGCGGGCTTCGGTGTCGCGCAGGAGGGTAAGCAATGCGCCGGCGAGGTTCGCGGGCGTCGCCTCGTCCTGTAGGAGCTCGGGCACCAGGCGCTCGCCGGCAAGGATGTTCGGCATGCCGACGTACGGCAGGTAGACCATCTGGCGCATCAGGGTCCATGTTATCGGAGACTGCCGGTAGGCGATGACCATCGGCGTCTTGAAGAGCGCCGTTTCCAGTGTCGCCGTGCCGCTCGCGACGAGCGCGATGTCCGCGGCGGCGAGCGCTTCGTGGCTGTGGCCGAAAAGCAGGGTGAGCGGCAGGTCGGTGCGCTGGTTCACGTGGATGGCGCGCTCGAAGAGCTCGCGCGTCTCGCGCGTGACCATCGGTACGACGAAATGGACATCGTGCACTTCCTGCCGGAAGCGATGCGCGGCGAGGACGAACGCGTCTGCCATGTACTTGAGCTCGGAGCGCCGGCTCCCCGGCAAGAGGGCGACGATCAGCTTGCCCGATGGCAATCGCAGCTGCGTGCGGGCATCTTCCTTGGGTGGATCGAAGGGGATGATGTCAGCGAGTGGATGGCCGACATAGGTGACCGGCACGCCGACTGCCTTGTAAAGAGGTTCCTCGAACGGAAACATCACCAGGATGCGGTTCACCGATCGTGCAATGCGCCGGACCCGCCAGCGCCGCCACGCCCACACCGAGGGACTCACATAGTGGATCGCAGGAATGCCGGCATCCTTGAGCTTGCGCTCGATGCCGAGGTTGAAATCCGAGGAGTCGACGCCGATGAAGAGATCCGGACGATCCTGCAGCATTCCCTTCACGAGGCGACCGCGGATGTTCATGATCTCGCGGTAGTGGCGCAGCGCCTCCGCATAGCCGCGGACCGAGAGCTTCTCCATCGGGAAATGCGACTCGAAGCCCTCCGCCATCATCCGCGGGCCGCCGATGCCCGCGAACTCGATGTCGGGCCGCCTGGCCTTCAGTGCCGCGATCAGGTGGGCGGCCAGCAGGTCGCCGGATGCCTCGCCGGCCACCATGCCGACGCGCAGGGGTTTCGCCATCTTGCTAACGGATGATGCCGCGCTTGCTACGGTCGAGGAATTCGACGATCTCTTTCACCGGGGGGCAGGCAGCCACTTGCGCCCGCAGCTCGGCCTTTGCCTCGTCGAGGCCGAGGCCGCTGCGATACAACGTACGGTAGGCGCGCTTCAGCCCCGCGATCGCCTCGGGCGAGAAGTCTCGCCGCTTCAGGCCTTCGCTGTTGATCCCGTAAGGCTTGGCCATGTTGCCGGCGGCAGTGACATAGGGAGGCAGGTCCTGCGGCAGGTAGGTTCCCATGCCGGTGAAAGCATGCGCGCCGATGTGGACGAATTGATGAACGAGGGTCGTCGCGCCAAAGATCGCCCAGTCACCAACGGTCACGTGGCCGGCAAGCTGGCAGGCGTTAGCGAAGATGGTCTTGTTGCCGATCTGGCAGTCGTGCGCCAAATGCACGTAGGCCATGATCCAATTGTCGTTGCCAACCCGTGTGGTCCCGATGTCCTGCGCGGTGCCTCGGTTGATCGTCACGTATTCGCGAATCGTGTTGCCGTCGCCGATCTCGGCAGCGGTGTCCTCGCCGCCGTACTTCTTATCCTGCGGCGGCGCCCCGAGCGAAGCGAAGTGGAAGATCTTGTTGTTACGACCGATCTTGATCCTGCCGTCGAGCACGACGTGGGCGCCGATCCAGGTCCCCTCACCCACCTCGACCTTCGGACCTATGACGCTGTACGGGCCGACCGAAACGCCTTTGCCGAGCTTCGCGGCGCGATCGACGATCGCGCTGGGGTGGACCTCCACGCTCACTTAATGCCCTGCATGGCGCAAAGGATGGTCGCTTCCGCCACGACGTCGGTGCCGACCCGGGCAACACACGAAAACTTGCTGATATTGCGCAGCTCGCGCTCGATACGCACTTCAACCTCGAGCTGGTCGCCTGGCACGACAGGCTTCTTGAACCGCGCGCTGTCGATGCCGACGTAGTAATAGACGGTATCGTCGGCTGGCCGCACGCCGCGCGATTTGAAGGAAAGAATCCCCGCGGCTTGAGCCATTGCTTCGAGGATCAGCACGCCCGGCATGATCGGGCGGTGCGGGAAGTGCCCGGTAAAGTAAGGCTCGTTCACCGAGACGTTCTTCAGGGCGACGATGCGCTTGGCCTTTTCGTCGTACTCCTTCACGCGGTCGATCAGTAGGAACGGGAAGCGCTGCGGCAGGTGGGCGATGACTTCGTTGATGTCCATTTCACTCATGTTTTTTTCCCTTGCGTCGCAGCCATGCGGCACCGCGGGCCCAGGCTTCGTGCTCGTCGACCGGATAGATGCCCGTGTATGTCCCCGGTTTGAGTATCGAGCGCGAGATAAAGGTGCCCGCCGAGATATTGACATGGTCGACGATGGTGAGATGCCCGAGGATCATCGCGGCACCACCGAACGTGCAGTGGCGGCCGATGTCGGCGCTGCCGGCGATGCCGACGCAGCCGGCGATCGCGGTATGGGCGCCGATGCGCGTGTTGTGGCCGATCTGGATCTGGTTATCGAGCTTGACGCCCTCTTCGATCACCGTGTCGTCGAGCGCGCCACGATCGATGGTCGTATTCGCGCCGATCTCGACATCGTCGCCGATGCGAACCGAGCCGATCTGCGGGATCTTCACCCAGTGGCCGTTGTCGTCCGCGATGCCGAAGCCGTCGGCGCCGATCACGGCGCCGGAATGAACGATGACCCGTCTTCCGAGCTTGCACCCGCCATAGATGACGACACGCGGGTACAGGCAACTACCGTCGCCGATGACGACGTCCTCGCCGACCACGCAGCCGGCGCCGATCGAGACGCCCTCGCCGAGCTTTGCGCTCTTCGCGACCACCGCGGAAGCGTGGACACCGGCCGGCTGCCGCACCATGGGATTGAAAAGCTGCGAGACGCGAGCGAAATAGAGATACGGGTTGTCGGCAACGATGCGGGGGCGCCTGGTATCGCCCTCGCAATCGGCCGAGACGATGACAGCGCCCGCCTTGGTCGCATCGAGTTTCGCGCGATGGCGCTTGCCGGTATAGAAGCTGATCTGGTGCGAATCGGCCGTTTCCAGCGAACCCACCTGGTGGATCAACGTGTCGGAAGCTCCGGCAACGCGGCCGCCGAGTCGGGTGACGATCTGCGCGAGCGTCATCGGCCCGGCCATGGCGCCTACCGCAGGATCACTTGGCCGGCGGCTTGCCGGCGTCCGGCGCCTTGCCGGCGTCCAGCGCCTTGATCACCTTGTCGGTGAGGTCGATGCGTGGGCTGGCGTAGACGGCGTCCTGGAAGATGATGTCGTACTTTTCCTGCTCCGCGATCTGGCGGATGACACGGTTCGCCGCCTCCACCACCTGGGCGAGCTCTTCGTTGCGGCGCTGGTTCAGGTCTTCGCGGAACTCGCGCTGCTTCCGCTGGAAGTCGCGGTTCAGCTCGCCGAACTCGCGCTCCTTGGTGCGCCGTTGCGACTCGCTCATCGTCACGGCGTTCTTCTCGAGATCATCCTGCATGCGCTTGAGTTGATCCGCTAGGCGCGCGAGCTCCTGGTCGCGTTTCTGGAACTCGGCTTCGATCTTCTTTTGGGCGCGCTGCGCAGGAATGGCGTCGCGCAGGATGCGCTCGGTGTTGACGAAGCCGAAACGCATGGGCGCCGACGCAGCCGCCGCCGGCTGAGCCGCAGCCTTGTCCTGCGCGGCCGCGCCAAACGCGATGAGCAGCGCGCCGAGCACAAAGATTTGGTTCATGAGCCCTTAGAAACCCGTACCGAAGGTGAATTGTAGCTTCTGGATGTGATCCGTGGGCCGGTCATTGAGTGGCTGCGCATAGGAGAGCCGCAGCGGGCCGAAAGGTGAAGTCCAGAAGAACGACAGGCCCGTCGAATAGCGCATCTCGTTGAACTGGAACCCCCCGATGAAGACGTTGCCGCCGTCGACGAACCAGGAGAGGCGCAGCGTCGGATCGTTGGCGGCGCCCGGCATGGGGAAGAGAATCTCGGAGTTGACGGTTGCCTTGCGGTTGCCGCCCAGCACGTTGCCGAAATCGTCCTGCGGCCCGAGGGAGAACGAACGATAGCCGCGCACCGAGCCAGGGCCACCGGCGAAGTAGTTCTTGAAGAAAGGCAGCGGCTTGCCGCTGAGGCCGCCGGCCATGCCGAGCTCGCCGCCCACGAGGAACGTGAGCGTGCGGGTCAGCGGGTAATACCACTGCTGCTGGTAGCCGAGGCGAGCGTACTCGAGATCGCCCTGCGCGATCTCGGTCGAGGCTCGCATTACCAAGCCGGCACGCGTCGTGATCAGGCTGTCCCGCGTGTCGCGCACCCAGCCGAGCGTGCCGGCCGCGTAGCGATACTCGTTGCCGAACTGGCTGGCAAAGTTGAGATACGCAATCGGGCTGGTATCGAAGACGGTGAGTCGAGTGTTCTCGCCGCTGATACCGAGGTCGATGCGGCTTACTTCGGAGACCGGGTAGCCGAACTTGATGCCGCCGCCGACTGCCTCGGTCGTATAGGCGCCGACGGCAAGGTTGGAGGCATCGGTCTTGCGCCGGTAGATATCGAAACCCTGGCTGACGCCGTCGACGGTGTAATACGGGTTGACGTAGGACAGCGAATAGACCTGGTTCACCGTGCCGTGGCTCACGTTGAACGACAGGAACTTGCCCGTGCCGAAGACGTTGGACTGGGTTAGCGATGCCGAGAGCGAGAGCTTCTCCACGCTCGAGAAACCGAGGCCGAAGAGGAGCGCACCCGTCGGCCTCTCCTTCACCGTGTAGACCACGTCGACCTGGTCCGGATTGCCTTCGACCGGCTGCGTCTCGACGTTCACCTCGTTGAAGTATTGCGTGCGGTCGATGCGCCGCCGCGAGAGCTGGATCTTGGAGGCATCGTAGAAGGAGCCTTCGAGCTGGCGCATCTCACGCCGCACGACCTCGTCGCGCGTCTTCTGGTTGCCGGTGACGTCGATGCGCCTTACGTATACGCGGCGGCCAGGATCGACGACGATGGTGAAGGACACCGTGCGCTTGTCCTTGTCCACCTCGGGAATGGCGTTGGCATTGGCGAATGCATAGCCGTCGTTACCCAGCCGATCGGAGATCGCCTTGGTCGTCGCGGTGAGCTTTTCCCGCGAGAACACATCGCCGGCCTTCAGCTGCACGAGTTTTTCCAGCTCGGCACGCGGCGCGACCAGCTGACCGGAAAGCTCGACGCGCGACACCGTGTACTTCTCACCCTCGGTGAAATTGACCGTGATGTAGATGTCCTTGCGGTCCGGCGTGATCGAGACCTGCGTCGACTCGATGGCGAAGTCGAGGTAGCCGCGGTTCTGGTAGAACGCGCGCAGGTTCTCGAGGTCTGCCGAGAGCTTCTCGCGCGAGTAACGGTCGTTCTTGGTGTACCACGTGAGCCATCCCGGCGTTCGCAGCGTGAACTCGCCGCGGAGCTCGCTTGCGCTATAGGCCCGCGCGCCGACCAGGTTGATGCCGCGGATCTTGGCTGTCTCGCCCTCGGTGACTGCGATGTTGATACCGACGCGGTTGCGCTCGAGGGGCGTCACGGTCGTCTGCACTTCCGCGGCGTACATGCCGTGCGAGAGGTACTGCCGCTTCATCTCGAGCTCGGTCTGATCGAGCATGGCGCGGTCGAAGATGCGCCCCTCCGCCATGCCGATCTCGCGCAAGACCTTGCGCACCGTCTCCGGCTCGAACTCCTTCATGCCCGAGAAATCGACCTGCGCAATGGCCGGGCGCTCCTCGACGAAGATGACGAGGACGTTGTTGTCCATCTCGAGGCGCACGTCCTTGAAGAAGCCGGTGGCGTAGAGCGCGCGCAACGCGGCCTGCGCCTTCTCCTCG
>JAFARH010000308.1 GCA_019245555.1 Betaproteobacteria bacterium | reverse complement strand
CGGAACATGGTGATCCTCCTATAGTAGGAATTGTGCGCACAGTCTTGCCCGCACGGGGCTAAAGAGCGGTAAAGCCACCGTAAAGGTAAGTAAAGAACGGAATGCTCGGAAGCGGTCTTGCGGTCCGGCCGTATCATCGCGACGAATATGAGCGCACAGGTCCTCCTCGCCGACGACGATGTCGAGCTGTCGGGCATGCTTACCGAATATCTCGAGCGCGAAGGCTTCGGCGTCACCGCAGTGCACGACGGCGAGGCCGCGGCGCGGCTCGCGCTGTCCGGCAGCTACCAGATCATCGTGCTCGACGTGATGATGCCGAAGCTCGACGGCATCGAGGCGCTGCGGCAGATTCGTCAATCGAGCCGGGTTCCGGTGATCATGCTCACCGCGCGCGGCGACGACGTCGACCGCATCGTGGGACTCGAGCTCGGCGCCGACGACTACGTGCCGAAGCCCTGCACGCCGCGCGAATTGGTGGCACGCCTGCGCGCGATCCTGCGCCGCGCGCAACCCGGTTCGGATGGCGGACCGATCGAGGTCGGGCCGATCGCGCTCTGGCCCGAGAAGCGCCGCGTGCAATGGCGCGGGCGCGAGCTGCACCTGACCTCGATCGAGTTCAACGTGCTCGAGGTGCTGATGCGAAACGCCGGCCGCGTCGTCTCGAAGCAGGAGATCTCGGAAAACGCGCTCGGCCGGCCGCTCGCGCGCTTCGATCGCTCGATCGACGTGCACCTCTCGAGCATCCGGCAGAAGCTCGGCGATGGCGGCAAGCTCATCCGCACGGTGCGTGGCCTCGGCTACCACCTCGTGAAGGAGTAGCTTGGGCCGGCTCTTCTGGAAGATCTTCATCGGCTTCTGGCTGGCGCTCGTCGTTGCTGCGGTTGGCGCCGGCACGGCCGTGTGGCTGCAGCATCGCGCCCAGCAGCAGCAACCGCCGGACCTCGCCGCCGGACCGCCGTCGCGCATGACGGTGGACCTGGCGGCGGCAACGCTACGCCATGGCGGCCTGGAAGCGTTGAAACAGTGGATCGCCGAAGTGCACTCGCGCCGCGGCGCCATTCTTTTCGCCGTCGACGACGCCGGGCGAGATGTCATCGGCCGCGAAGTTCCGCAGGCGGCGCTGGCCAGCGCTCGCGAGGTCGCAGCCCACAGCGAGGAAAATCGCGGCGGAGCACGGCACATCGCCGCTCCCGATGGCACGCAATACCTGATCTTCGTCACGCGCCCGCCGGGCCCGATGCCGCGCGGCCCGGGCGGGCGTCCGCCGCCCGAGCCGCCGATCGCGCCGTGGGAGTTCGTCGTCATCGGCCTCGCCACCAGCCTCGCGTTCAGCATGCTGCTCGCCTGGTATCTCGCGCGCCCGATCCGCAACCTGCGCTGGGCCTTCGGCGAAGCGGCGGCCGGGCACCTCGAAACGCGCGTGAGTCCCCGCATGGGACGGCGCCGCGACGAGATCGCCGACCTCGGCCGCGACTTCGACCGCATGGCGCAGCAGCTGCAGATGCTGGTAAGCGCGCAGCGACGCCTGCTGCACGACGTCTCGCACGAGCTGCGCTCGCCGCTCGCGCGATTACACGCCGCGATCGGCCTCGCTCGCCAGGAGCCCGCCAAGCTCGAAGCGACGCTCGAGCGCATCGAGCGCGAGGCGACTCGCCTCGACAGCATGGTCGGCGAAGTGCTCGCGCTCGCGCGCCTTGAGAGCGGCACTGCATCGCGCGCGAAGGAACGAGTCGACCTCGCCTACATCGCCGCGAGCATCGCCGAGGACGCGCGCTTCGAGGCAGAGATGCTCAAGCGCGGCGTGCGCTTCAGCGCGAGCGGCGATGCGCCGGTCATGGGCAACGCCGACCTGCTGCATCGCGCAGTCGAGAATATCGTGCGCAACGCCATCAAGTTCACGAAAGAGGGCACGACGGTCGAAGTGCAGGTGCACACCACGCGCACTGCGGCCATCCTGAGCGTCACGGACCACGGCCCGGGCATCACGCCAAGCGAGCTCGAGAAAGTCTTCGATCCGTTCTACCGCGGCGAATCGGGCCAAGGCACGGCCGGCTTTGGCCTCGGCCTCGCGATCGCACAGCGCGCCGTCGATGCGCACGGCGGCGCGATCCGCGCGGCGAACGTCGTGGGCGGCGGCCTGCAGGTCGAAGTTGAACTTCCGCTTGCCCATGGTTGAGATTCGGGCTGACGTTTTCGTCGGCCGAGCTTTACCCAGCTTTACTCGTCGGTTACGTCTATTGGCCGCGTCGCGCCCTAAGCTGCAAACAAACTCCTCCCCTGTAGTCTTGGTTTGGCACGCCCTCCTCCCCTTTCGTGGCGTGCCATTTTTTTGTCACAACTCCTCACGCAGCTTTACGCGCCATTGACCGCGCTTAACGCGCGCGGCACCCAACCTGCGGCTCACCTCTCTCACCGAAGGAGTCGCAATGAAAAACAAATTGACCTTGGCTGCCGCACTCGCACTCGCCAGCAGCGCCGCATTCGCGCAGAGCGGAGAAAAGGACGGCTGGTATGCCGGCCTCGACCTCGGCTATACGCGCCTCGGCATCTCGGGCGGCGACATCGACGGCGCACTTGCGAACCAGGGCATCGCCAGCTCGACGTCCATCGACCAGAGCGACAAGAGCATCGGCATCAGCGGCGGTTACCGCTTCAACCGCAACTTCGCAGCCGAGGCCGCATGGGAGAGCCTCGGCCGCTACGCCTACAGCTCGACGACCGCGGCCGATACGATCAACGGGAAGCTGAAGCCGAGCGCGCTCTCGCTTTCGGCGCTCGGCATCTATCCGTTCACGCGCAACTGGTCTGCCTACGGCAAGCTCGGCGTGACGCGCACGGAGATGGATCTCACCGCGAGCTCGACGACCGGCGCCACCGCGGTATCGAATCAGTCGAGCTCGAGCACCGGATGGCTCGTGGGCGGTGGACTCACGTACGACTTCGACGGCGGCTACTACACCAAGCTCGGCTGGGATCGCTATGAGCACGTCGGCGACAGCGCATCGACGGGCAAAGGCTCGATCGACCTCTATCAAATCGGCGTTGGCATGCGCTTCTGATTGCTGGTGCTGTACCCGTGCGCCGGCGCCTCCCCCGCCGGCCGCACGGCTTCTAACAAAGTCTGTAACGAAATCGGCCGATGCCGATCCCGTTTTTTTGGCACTATCCAGCATCCCAAGGGGGGAACATGAACAAGGCTTCACTGGCTGTAGCTGTCCTTATCCTTTCGTGCGGCGCCGCTCGCGCCGACAACACCGGCTGGTATGCCGGAATCAATGCCGGCGCGAGCCGCCTCGGCATGAGCGGTACGGACATCAACGGTGCGCTCGCGAACCAGGGCATCAACGGCGCGTCGACCAACCTTCACACGACCGACAAGGCGGCCGGCCTCGAGATCGGCTACCGGATGAGCGAGCACTTCGGCGTCGAGGGCGGGTACGAGTACCTCGGCAAGTTCAAGTACGACTCGACCGCCGGCGCCACCACGATCAACGGCAAATACAAGGCGCAGGCGCTCTCACTCGCCGCGCTCGGCTTCATTCCGTTCTCATCGAGCCTGTCCTTCTATGCCAAGGGCGGCTTCCAATACAACACGGTGGACCTGAACGCGAGCTCGAGCTCGGCGGCCGTTCCGGTATCAGGCAAGTCGGAGTCTCGCGCCGGCTGGCTCGCCGGCCTCGGCCTCAAGTACGAGTTCGACAACGGCGTCTATACCCGCGTCGGCTGGGACCACTATGCGCATGTCGGCGTGAATGGCACGACCGGCACGACCGCGATTGACCTCTTCCAGGTCGGTCTCGGCATGAAGTTCTAGGACGTCGCGTTGATCGCCCGCCGGATCCGCGCGGGCAAATGGTTTTGGCTAAGGTCCGCTACCGGCCAAATAGCGGACATTCAAAAACGTGTTGGTTAGCCTTCCGCGCGATTGCTGTAACGGGTAGAACGGCACCGGCAGCGCTCTTACCTTCCCACGCGTCTCCGACGCACCTGGTTTAGATCGCAGCAGTATCGATCTCACCGGTGCGAATGCGAATTGCCCTTTCTAAATCGAAGACGAAGATCTTCCCGTCGCCGATCCTGCCGGTGTTCGCGGATTTCTCGATCGCCTCGGTTGCCTGCTCGAGCAACGCAGTGGTGACCGCCACCTCGACCTTCATCTTTGGCAGAAAATCGACGACGTATTCCGCGCCGCGGTATAGCTCAGTATGTCCCTTTTGTCTCCCGAAACCCTTGACCTCAGTTACCGTCATCCCCTGCACACCTATTTCCCAAAGCGCCTGGCGAACTTCGTCCAGTTTGAATGGCTTGATGATGGCTACGATTAGCTTCATGCGCAGTACTTTCGAGAATAAGACAGAACCTCACATCCGGCTCGCTCTGCTTCCCCGCAATCTCGGCGGCGCCGCTCGCGTCTGGCCGAGACCGGTCGTCCAGTGGGTCGAGGTTTATCGGCGATTAGCAGTCAGATGTTCACGCCTCATAGTGACTTCGCCCTCGTCAATTGGAAATGAAAGAGGCCCGCCCTCAGGGAGAGTTCGGGCCTCAGTGCGCCTCATCTGCCGTAGTAGGAACAACCGGCGCAGTTTCAGTATGCGCTCTTACCCTGACGATGCGCTTTCGTGCCTTCAGCAAGGCACAAGTCTTTGCAGCAAGGTCCGCTTTCGGCCAGAAGCCGACGTTGGCTTAGCCCCTTCCGGTTCATAGAACCGTGCTCTGCCTACCGAATAAGCCTGCGCTTATACGAGACGGAATATACCGCCGCGCGAGGGCGCGGCGGCTTGCCGCTTTCACAAACCTCTAGCTGTGCTTGTGCGCGTGCTTCTTCGCGGCGAGCTCGGCGTGCTCGGTCGCGTGCAGCTTGTGGCCGTGCGCGATGTGCGCGTGGTGCGAAGCCTTGTCGTGGTCGCCCTTTTCCGCGTGCTTGGCGGCTTCGCGATGGTGCCTCGCGGCGTGCTCATGGTGCTTCGCCGCTTCTTCGTGATGCTGGTGAATGTGATGCTCGCTCATGGAAAGCTCCTGGTCGTTGTCGTTCAGAAGAAATGCGTGAACAGCCAGTACAGCGAGCCGGAAAGCAGGATGGCCATGGGCAGCGTGAGCACCCAAGCCATCACGAGATTCCGGATCGTCGCCATCTGCAGGCCGGACTTGTTCGCGGCCATGGTGCCGGCCACGCCCGAGGAGAGCACGTGGGTGGTGGAGACTGGGAGGCCGTAGACGTCCGCCGCGCCGATCGTCAGCATCGCCACAACCTCTGCCGAGGCGCCCTGAGCGTAGGTCAGATGAGACTTGCCGATTTTTTCGCCGACCGTCACGACGATGCGTTTCCAGCCGATCATCGTGCCGAGGCCGAGCGCAATCGCGACCGCCGCCTTGACCCAGATCGGAATGAACATCGTCGCGCTC
>JAFARH010000117.1 GCA_019245555.1 Betaproteobacteria bacterium | reverse complement strand
TCGCCGCCAAGGCGCTGAAGAGCGCGCAGGACCTGCAGCGCGAGTTCGGTGCGATCGGCGAGCAATGGAAGAAGGATTTCGGTCTGCCCGCGGCGATCTCCGCTGCGGTGCATCTCGGCGAAGCGGTTTTCGGCATGGCCGGCCCGATCGCGCACCAGCAGTTCGTCGCCTTCGGCGACTGCGTCAGCGTCACCGAGCGTCTCGTACATCGCGCGCGCGCCGGCGAAGTGATCCTCTCGCTCGACTTCATGAAGGCGCTCGGCGCGAGCGCGCAATCGCTCGGCGCAGAAGAGCTGCCGCCACTCGAGATCGGCAAGCGGCCGCCGATCCCGATCTACGGCATGGCGCTCGAGAGCCGGCTGGACTTTACTTAAGGGCTTCTTTGATCGCGGCGGCGAGGCTCTCGGGCGGATGCGCGCCCGAGACGCCGAACTTGCGCGCGAGGATGAAGGTCGGCACGGCGGAGATGCCGAGGTTGCGCACGCCCTCCTCGCGTTCGGCCACCTCCTGGGGGTTTGCCTGTGCGGGCCAGCCCTGCACTCCGGCACTCGCGGCTATGGTCTGAAGGACGTCGGGATTTCCGATATCGCACGCCTCCTCGAAGTAGGCCTGGAACAGCGCGTCGACCACCGCTTGCCCCTTGCCCTCGCGCTGGGCGACGTCGATCAATTGGTGCGCCGCGGTGGTATTCGGCGTGCGCTCCATGCGATCGAAGGCGAAGTCGATGCCTTCGCCGCGTCCTTCGGCGGCGACGCGCGCATCGAGCTGCCTGCCGCGCTCGACGGAGCCGAACTTCGCACGCCGGTACTCGGCGCGCGGCATGCCGCCCTGCGGCATATCGGGATTGAGCTGGAATGGAAGCCAGCGAATGTCGGGCTTTACCTCACCATCGAGGAGCGCGAGCGCCTTTTCGAGTCGCCGTTTTCCGATATAGCACCACGGACAAATGACATCCGAGGCGATTTCAATAACCAGTTCCTTTTGCATATAGCCCGCCCAGCCTAGAGAAGAAACGAGTCCTTCGGCGCGTGAGTCTCACGAATGGAATGCGCGCGCGATTGATTCTAGCCGCACTCATGGTTGGCGCCGGCGGCGCCGTTGCCACCGGTTGCGTCGCACCGCTCCTCGAGCCTCTCGAGCCGCAGCTCGTCTTCCGGCCGCGCGGCCTCGATGAGGAGTACGCCAAGACCCTCGCCCAAGCGCGGCGCATCGAGCCGGTGACCATCGCGACCCCTGACGGCGTGCACCTGCGCGGCTGGCTCAAGCATCCGGAGCACTGGACGCCGGGGCGCCGCCATCCGCTCGTCATCGTCTACGGCGGCATCGGGCAGGAGATCTCCGAATTTGCGGCGCTCGCACATAACACCACCGACTGGGGCTGGCTCGCCGTCAACTACCGCGGGTTCGGGCTATCCGAAGGCTCGCCGAACGAGCGCACCGTGCTCGACGATGCGAAGCGCGTCTATGACTGGGCGTTGGCGCGGCCCGACGTCGACGGCGCCAACATCGTCGTGCTCGGCCGGAGTCTCGGCACCTATGTCGCGATCGCCGTTGCTGCTGCGCGCAAAGTACGCGCCGCCATCCTCGCGACGCCCTTTGACAGCGCCGCGGCCCTCGGCGAAGAGCACTAGCGCGTACCGCTCGGCTGGCTGGTGCAGAGCCGCTATAACCCGGCGCTGATGGCGCCGATGGTGTCGGCGCCAGCGCTCTTCCTACTCGCAGAGAAAGACGAAGTTACCCCGGTGAAGCATGGCCTCGCGCTCGCGAGCCGCTGGGGCGGCATCGTGAAGACCGTGCTCCTGCCCGGCATCGGCCATCGCGGCCTAGAGGATCACGCTGAATTCTGGAATTCGATCGGCGAGTACCTGATTACGCTCGACCAAGGCCCGCTCTCTAGCGCGGCGGGGTCTGCCGCTCTGGAATCGTCCAGAGGTAAATCGTCCGTCCGTTGAGCTCGACCGTGCGGTCGGGCTTCCACTTTCCCATGTCGAACTGGTGCGACACGATGCGCGTGCCGGGCTTCAGCTCGGCAAGAAGGCGCGGCCGCAGCTTGAGGTTCAGATCCGGCAGCAGATAAAGCGTCACCACTGTCGCGTCGCTGAAGTTGGTCTTGAACAGGTCTTCCTGCCGGAACTGGACGAGGTTGGTCACGCCGTTCTTCTTCGCGTTCTGGTTCGCTTCGCGGATGCGCTCGGGGTCAATATCGATGCCGACCGCGCGGATACCGAAACGCTTCGCCGCCGCCACGGGGATGCGGCCGTCGCCCGAGCCCAGGTCATAGAGCACGTCGCCTTTGCCGACCTTGGCAATCTCGAGCATCTTCTCGACGACCGCCTGCGGCGTCGGCACATAGATGACGTCTGGATAAGTCGCCGGAACCTGCGCGCGGGCGCTCAGCGCGCCGATGGTCAGGACGGCTGCGAGCGCTAGTCGCACTGGGCTATTCACCGGCAATCGTCATCCGGTCGACGAGGATCGAGCCGCATTCGCGGCCGCTGCGCGTCAGTACATCGCTGCCGACTGAAACGATGCTCTTGAACATGTCGCGCAGGTTGCCAGCGATGGTGATCTCCTCCACCGGAAACTGGATCTCGCCGCCGTCGACCCAATAGCCTGCCGCCCCGCGCGAGTAGTCGCCGGTCACCATGTTGATGCCCTGTCCCAGCAGCTCGGTGACGAGCAGGCCGCGACCCATCTTCTTCAGCATGCCGACGAAATCCGGCCCGTTGGATTTCAGCACCAGGTTGTGATGGCCGCCGGCGTTGCCGGTGCTCTTCATGCCGAGCTTGCGCGCGGAGTAGCTGCCGAGGAAATAGCCCTGCAGCACGCCGTCGCGAATCACGGTTCGCTCGTGCGTGGCGACGCCCTCGTCGTCGAACGGCGTGCTTGCCGAGCCCTGGCGCTCGAAAGGCCGCTCGTCGATCTGCACGTTGCGCGAGAAAACCTCGCTTCCGAGGCTGTCGACGAGGAAGCTCGTCTTCCTATAGAGGTTGCCGCCATTCACGGCGGAGACGAAATGGCCCAGCAGGCCGATCGCCAGGGGCGCCTCGAATAACACCGGCGCCTGGCAGGTCGCGATCTTGCGCGCCCGCAGGCGAGACGCGGCACGCTGCGCGGCATAGCGACCGAGCACCTGCGGGTCGGCGATCTTCTTCGGCACGCGCGACGCCGAATACCAATCGTCGCGCTGCATCAGGCCCTTCTCCTCCGCGATCACCGCGCACGAGAGGTAGTGGCGCGAGCCCGGGAAGCCGCCGCGGAAGTCGAGGCTATTGGCGAGCACGAACTGCGATTGCTGCGTCGAGACCGTGGCGCCTTCCGAATTCCTGATCACCGGCGCCGTCGCGAACGCCGCATCCTCGCAACGCTTGGCCAGCGCGATCGCGTCCTCGGTGTCGAGCGCCCATGGATGGAAGAGATCGAGGTCCTTGGCGCCTTTGGCCAGCAAATCGGGATCGGGCAGGCCCGCGCAGTCGTCCTCGGCGGTGTGGCGCGCAATAGCGAGCGCGGCATCGACGGTCTGCTCGAGCGCCGCCGGCGAAACGTCGGAGGTGCTGGCATGGCCGCGGCGCGCCTTGGGCCGATCGCCGAGATAGATCGTGACGCCGATCGAGCGGTCGCGATTGTGCTCGATAGTGTCGGGCTTGCCCTTCCGCACCGTGACGGTGAGGCCGTAGCCTTCCGACACCTCGCATTCGGCGCCGCTCGCGCCGGCGCGCCTGGCGCGCGCGAGCACCTGCTCGGCCATGTCGTGGAGCTCGCCGTGCTCGAACGTGAAACCGTGGCGCTTCGGCATGGGGGCGCTATGATAACCGCGATGTCCGCGGTTCCACCGGTCAGCAAAACCCAGCGCAAGAAAGAGATGCACGAGCTGCAGTCGCTCGGCGCAGAACTCGTCGAGCTTGCGGAATCACAAATCGTAGCTCTCGATATCCCCGACGACCTGCGCGAGGCCGTGCTCGAGGCGAAACGCATCAAGAGCCATGAGGCGAAGCGCCGGCAGCTGCAATACATCGGAAGACTGATGCGCGACGTCGAGCCGGCGCCGATCCGCGAGCAGCTCGACGCGCTCGTCGGGCATTCCGCGCAGGAGGCTGCGCGCCATCGCCGCCTCGAAGCCCTGCGCGAGAAGCTCCTCGCCGACGACGGTGCGCTCACCGCGTACGGGGCGGAGCATGCGGGCGCCGACCTGCAGGCTCTACGTACCCTCATCCGCAACGCGCGCCGCGAACAGAAGGAAGGCAAGCCACCGCGCGCATTCCGCGAACTTTTCCGGCTTCTAAAGTCCATTGACGCTGGAACCCCTATTTAAGGCGGAGATCACGCTCGCTCCCGTCCAGGAGCTCGGCGACTCGCCGCTCGGCCGTCGGCGCATCATTCCGATCACCGGCGGCACGTTCCGCGGCGAGCGCCTGTCGGGGCGCGTGCTGCCCGGCGGCGCCGACTGGCAGGTGATCCGATCCGACGGCGTCGCCGACCTCGACGCGCGCTATACGCTCGAGACGGATGACGGAGCGCTGATCTATGTGCGTAACTTCGGCTACCGCCATGGGCCGGCGGATGCGATCAAGCGCCTCGCCGCCGGCGAGCCGGTCGACCCGGCGCTCTATTACATGCGCACCACGCCGCGCTTCGAGACCGGCGCCGAGCGCTATCAGTGGTTGAATCGCATCATCTGCGTCGCGAGCGGCGCTCGCCGGAAGGCTGCCGTGGAGCTGGATGTTTACGAGGTGAAATGAGCGAAGAGCTGGTCATCGGTCTCGTCTCCGTCAGCGACCGCGCCTCGGCCGGCGTCTACAAGGACGAGGGGATCCCGTCGCTCAAAGAGTGGTTGACGAGCGCCATTGCGAGCCCGAAGTGGCGCGACGAGACGCGTCTCATCGCCGACGAGCAGCCGGTGATCGAGAAGGCGCTCAAGGAATTAGTGGATGAGCGCGGTTGCCATCTTGTCCTCACGACCGGCGGCACCGGCCCGGCGAGACGGGACGTGACGCCCGAGGCGACGCTCGCGGTTGCCGACAAGGTGATGCCAGGCTTCGGCGAGCAAATGCGCGCGATCAGCCTGAAGTTCGTGCCGACGGCGATCCTTTCGCGCCAGGTTGCCGTGATTCGAAAAAGCGCGTTGATCATCAACCTGCCCGGCCAGCCGAAATCGATTCGCGAGACGCTGCAGGGCCTGCCGGAAGTGCCTGGCATATTCGCCGCGGTGCCCTACTGTATCGATCTCATCGGTGGGCCGTACATCGACACGCATGAGGCCGTAGTGAAGGCGTTCCGCCCGAAGTCGGCGATTCGCAAGAGATGAACTTCCTCTGGCCAGAGGCGTTGTGGCTCGCGCTCGCAGCGCCTGCGCTCGCGATCATCTACTACTCGCGCCGGCCGAAAACGATTCCTGGAATGCCGCGCATGAGCGGCTGGCGAAAGCACGTGCCGCCCGTGCTCTTCTTTTCAGCGCTGGCCATCGCCGCATTGGCGGCGGCGCGGCCCACGGCGCTGATAACGCTACCGTCGCAGCAGCGCACGATCATCCTCACGATCGACGTGTCGCTCAGCATGCGCGCCGGGGACGTGCTGCCGAGCCGGCTCGCCGCGGCGCAGACGGCGGCGAAGGACTTCATTCGCGAACAACCGGGTGACGCGCGAATCGGCATCGTCTCGTTCGCCGGCACCGCGGTGGTAGTGCAGCAGCCGACGAAGGATCGCGACGAGCTCATCGCCGCCATCGACCGCCTGCAGCTCGATCGCCATACCGCGATCGGCAGCGGGATCATCGTGTCGCTCGCTGCGCTCTATCCGAACGACGGCATCGACGTGGAATCGTTCGGCAAGCGCGGCGCGCCCGCGAGCAATGTGAAGCCCGTGCCACCGGGCTCTAACACGAACGCGGCGATCATTCTTCTCACCGACGGTCGGCGCACGATCGGTCCCGATCCGCTGCAGGCCGCGCGCCTTGCGTCCGATCGCGGCGTGCGCGTCTACACGGTCGGCTTCGGCAACGCGAACGGCGCGCCGGTGCAGGTCGAGGGCTACTCGATCTACATGATGTTCGACGAGGAAACGCTGAAAGCGATCGCCGCCCTCACCGGCGCGGAGTATTTTCATGCGACGAGCGGCGCAGAGCTGAAGAAAATCTACGACAGCCTTTCCTCGAAGTTCGTCATGCAGCGCGAGCAGACGGAAGTGACGGCATTCTTCGCCGCCGCGGCTGCAGCACTCCTCATCGCAGCGGCAGGCCTGTCGCTTGCATGGTTCGGGCGAATCCTGTGAGCGTAGAAGCGATCCGCATCGAGACTGGACCGAAGCCCGAGGCGGCCGTGATCTGGCTGCACGGCCTCGGCGCCGACGGCCACGATTTCGAGCCGATCGTTCCCGAGCTGCGACTGAAGAAAGCCGTGCGCTTCATCTTCCCGCACGCGCCGATCCGCCCCGTGACGATCAACCAGGGCATGCGCATGCGCGCGTGGTACGACATCCTGCAGCTCGGCGGCGGGCCCGAGGACGAGCCCGGATTGCGCGCGTCGCAAAAGATCACGGAGGAATTGATCGGCGCGCAGGGCATGCCGTCGAACAAGATCGTGCTTGCCGGCTTCTCGCAGGGCGGCGCGATCGTGCTGCAGACGGCGCTGCGCTTTCCGGAGCGGCTCGCGGGCGTGGTTGCGCTTTCCACCTATCTGCCGCTCGCATCGACCTTGGGCGCAGAGCGCAGCGACGCCAACAAGGATCTGCCGGTCTTCATGGCGCATGGCCAATACGACGACCTGATCCCGCTCTCTCGCGCGCGCAGCTCGCGCGAGCACATGGAGAAGCTCGGCTACAAGATCGAATGGCACGACTACCCGATGCCGCACTCGGTATGCGCTCCCGAGATCGCGGATATCTCCGCGTTCTTCGCCAAAGTTATCTAGTTGTCCTGCTCCTCCTGGGGGGCTGCCTCTCTATAGAGGAGCAGCCAATCCTCGTACGCTATGAGCCTTCAGCGCCCGAGGTGGTTAGCGCGATGCTCGAGCTCGCCCAAGTCACCGACAAGGACGTGGTGATGGACATCGGTTGCGGCGACGGCCGCATCGTGATCGAAGCGGCGAAGCGCTATGGAGCGCGGGGCGTATGCGTCGACATCGACTCGCGGCGCATCGCGGACGCGCGCGACAACGCAGCGGCCGCGGGCGTCGTCGACCGGATCGAGTTTCGCCAGCAGGACGCGATGAAGACAGACCTGAAGGGCGTGACGGTGGTGACGCTCTTTCTCTCACAGGACCTGAATCTCGCGCTACGCCCGAGGCTCGAGAACGAGCTGCCGCCGGGAACGCGCGTGGTTTCTCACTGGCACAACATGGGCGACTGGCCGCCCGAGCGGGAAATCAAGATCCGGGCGGCGGGGCGGACGAGCGAGGTGTATCTCTTCAGGAGTCGCGGACCATCTCGCGGAACCTGACGAGCTCGTAGTCCTCGGAGCGCTCCGCGCTGCCCTGCGGCATGTAGACGTGCTCCTTGCTGCCGACGCTCGCCTCGAGGTTTTGTCCTGGCGGATAGACGCCGGAGCGCAGCGCTACCGCCACTTCGCCCGAGCCTAGCACTGCCGAAGGCAGCAGGATGCCGGTTTCCTCGCCGAGGCCGCGTACGCGGAACTTCATCACTTTTGGCGAGCGCGACAGCGTCTCGATGCCGATGCGCGCTTCCTGCGGCGAGGTGCGGTTGACGCGGCGAATACAGCCAACCAGCCAGTTGTTGCCGCCGTCGGGCTGCATGGCGAGCAGCGCGCCGACGCGCAGCCAGTCGCCTTTTGCCTGCGGCACGAGCGCGCCGAAGCCGCCGGCGCTCACGTTTTCCACCACCCAGCTCTCGGTCGCCTTCTGATCGAAGTTGAGCGAGCCGCTCGCATCGATGGTCTCGACCACGCCGGCGAAGCCGTGCGCAATGGTGAGACGCGACTTGACCGCGTGCCGCGCGTGCTTGCGCTCCGGCGGCTCGGGCGCCCACAGCGCTGCGAGGTGACGCAGCACATCGAGCGCCGCGTCCGGATCCTTAGTTGTGCCGAGGCTCGCCGGCAGGTCGCGTGTCTGCTGCACTTTCTGAATCATCGCCTGCAGACCGCTGAGCGCGTCGCCCGGACCGGTGCAGCGCAGTCCCGCCGAAGCCTCGGGGGGCTTGACGATGCGCAGCGGCGCCATCGCTCTTCCGAGGTCGGTCCAGTAGATGAGGCCCGCGGCCGGCGCGCTGGCGATCGCGAAGCCCGGCGCGAGCTCGGCGATGACGCGCTCGGCGAGATCGACTTCCGTCGCGAGAAGCGCATCGGGGGAGCTCGCGTTGAACATGAGCGCCTTCGCGAATTCCAGGCGCGGCGAGCTCTCGCTCCCGGACGGATAGGGCACGAGCTTGCCGTCGGCGAAGCCGCGCGCCTCGCAATAGGCGTAGACCTTGTTGAGCATGCCCCACACCGCCGGATCGAAAGGTCCGTAGCGCATGTGCTGCCATTTGATCTGCTGTGCGGCGGCGCGCATCGCGCGCGTCGCGACGACGGCAGTCGTCTTCGGATCGACTGCCTTCGGCGCCTGCGCCGTGGCGTCGAGCATCCGCCCGAAGGCGAGCGCCGCCTGCTTCCAGTACTCGTGCAGCTGCGTCCACAGCCGGTTTTCCTGGTATTTCGAAGGACGCGCAGCCGCCGTGTAGTCGCGCGAGAGCTTGCGCTGGCGCGGCTGCGCTGCGTCGTCGACCGAGATGAGAAGCGCGGCGCGCTCGGGCGGTTTGAAGCCTTCCACGGTGCTGACCGATTCGAGCCAGTGCGAAAGTTCTTCGAGCGCCTTGACGTCGTCGGCAGGAAGCGCCTCGAGGATGCGTTTCGCTTCCTTCGGATTGCGCATCGGGTGGTCCGCGCCACCACCGAAAAGACTGATCATTTGATGGCAGTATACGGCCGATGGAAGCGAAGCGAACCGAGCCGCTTGTTCCCGGCTTCACTACGCTCGCCCGTATCGGCGAAGGCGGACAGGCACAGGTCTACCTTGCCGAGCGCGATTACGACGGCCTGCGCGTCGCGCTGAAGGTGCTCGACTCGCGCATGCGGCAGGACAAGGTGTTCCTCGAGCGCTTCGTGCGCGAATACAAACTGCTGTCGAAGCTCGAGATCGAGCACGTCGCGCGCATCTACGACCAGGGCTTCGCCGGCGAGCACCCGTACATCGCCATGGAGTTCCTGCCCTCGGGCACGCTCGCCGCGCGCATCCACGAAGGCCTCGCGCCGCGCGCTGCGCTGCGCGTCACGGCGCAAGTTGCTCGCGCGCTCGACGCGATCCATACGCGAGGCATCATTCACCGCGACCTGAAGCCGGCGAACATCCTGTTTCGCGCCGACGGCCGTCCGGTCATCGTCGACTTCGGCCTCGCCAAGGATCTCGCGATGGATTCGACACTCACCGGACAGCAGCGCCTGCTTGCCACCCCGCGCTACATGTCGCCCGAGCAGTGCATGGGCAAGCCGGTAGATGCGCGCTCGGACATCTACAGCCTCGGCTGCATCCTCTGGGAAATGCTGACGCGCGAGCGGATCTACGCTACGGCCGGCCCGGCCGATCTCATGCGCATGCATGTGACAGCGCCGATCCCGAAATTGCCGCAGGCGCTCGCCGCACACCAACCGCTTCTCGACAGAATGCTCGCGAAGGAACCCGCCGACCGCTTCAAGAGCGCTGCCGACCTGGTCGGCTCGATTACCCTATGAGCGAACGCGCTTACCTCGACCTCCTCGACGACGTGCTCGCGCACGGCTCGCGCAAGTCCGACCGCACCGGCACTGGCACGCTCTCGGTATTCGGACGACAGCTCCGCTTCGGACTCGAGTCGAGCTTTCCGCTGCTCACGACGAAGAAGCTGCACCTCAAGTCGATCATCTACGAGCTGCTCTGGTTCCTCCGCGGCGATACGAATGTGAGATGGCTGCAGGAGCGGGGCGTCTCCATCTGGGATGAATGGGCCGACGAGAAAGGCGAGCTCGGCCCGGTCTATGGCTACCAGTGGCGCCACTGGCGCACACCCGATGGACGCGAGATCGATCAGATCGCACAGGTGATTCAAAACCTGCGCGCTCGACCCGACTCGCGCCGTCACCTGGTCAGTGCCTGGAATCCGGCCGACGTCGACAAGATGGCGCTGCCGCCTTGCCATGCGCTCTTCCAGTTCTGGGTGGCCGACGGCCGCATCTCGTGCCAGATGTACCAGCGCAGCGCCGATCTTTTCCTCGGCGTGCCGTTCAACATCGCCTCCTATTCGCTCCTCACGCTGATGGTGGCGCAGGTGACGAATCTTCAGCCCGGCGACTTCATCCTCACGCTCGGCGACGCTCACTTGTATTTGAATCATCTCGAGCAGGCGCGCGAGCAACTCACGCGCTCGCCGCGCCCATTCCCGCGCATGCGCTTGAATCCTGCGCGCCGCGAACTCG
>JAFARH010000100.1 GCA_019245555.1 Betaproteobacteria bacterium | reverse complement strand
TGCAATCGCCAGCACGAAGCGGTCGATGTACGGCAGCTGGCGCCCCTTCTCGTCAACCCGGTGGAAATACGGATTGCGCATGGCGACGAAGCGATCGGCGGGAGGCTTGGTCGTGTTGTGCCACGGCTGCAGCGTCGGCAGGTCCGGGTTATCGCCCTCGTAGAGGTTGTCCAGGCGGTTGTGCACCGCGGACCATTTACGCTTCGCCGTGCCCTCGGCGTCCTCGCGCCGCACCTTCTCCGAGTACTTCTTATGGAATGGCTTGAGATAGTGCGCGGGCCGGAAGATGAAAAGCGGCGACGCGCCCGCCATGCGCGGCAGGAAATGCGGATTGGGCTTCGCCCAGGTAAAGCGCAGCGTCGTTTCGCTCAGCACTTCGAACTTCGGCGGCTCGCCGTCGACGAGAAGATCGCGTGGCGGACCGGAGGGTGAAAGCTCCTTATTGTTCGCCACGTCTTCCCAGTAGTAGCGGAAGTCCTCGGTGGTGAACGGATGGCCGTCGGACCAGCGGTGTCCCTTTCTCAACGTAAGCGTGAATATGCGGCCCTCTTTGACGTCGATCGACTCGAGGATGTCGGGCACGATGTTCAGGTGCCGGTCATAGCCGACAAGGCGCGCATAGCCGTAGATGGCGAAAAGGCGTGTGTCGCGGCTGCGTCCCGCGAGCGTGTTGAGCGTGCCGCCATAGCTGCCGATGCTGGTGCCCGCTTCGCCAAGCGGCACGACGAGCGGCTTTAGCGGGAGGCGCTTATCGACCGGCGGCAGGTGTCCTGCCTTCACTTGATCGGCGAGCGCCGGCGGCTCCACATAAGCCGCGGCCATGGTGGACCAGAGAAGAAGCGTGAGCCCGAGCCTCATGCGCGCGCTCTCACCAAATGATCGTTGGCGACCTGGATCAGGCTTGGCGCCGAGCCGTTGGCGATGCGGAACTCGCCCGGCCATGCCGAGGGATCGGAGGCCTTGCCCTGCATCAGCGCGTCGAAGTCGAGCTTGTGGGTGAGATCGGGATCGGGCACCGCCGCGAGCAGCGCCTTCGTGTAAGGGTGCTTGGGGTTGCGGAATAGCTCAGCAGCAGGCGCGAGCTCTACGAGTCGCCCTGCGCACATCACCGCGATGCGGTCGGCGAGATAGTTCACCACCGCAAGGTTGTGCGAGATGAAGATGTACGTGAGGTTCAGCGCCTTGCGCAGATCGAGAAGCAGGTTCAGCACCTGGGCCTGCACCGACACGTCCAGCGCCGAGACGGGTTCATCGAGCAGCAGTAGCTCGGGACCAAGCGCCAGCGCCCGCGCGATGCCGATCCGCTGCCGCTGGCCGCCGGAGAAGCTGTGCGGATAGCGGCGCAAGAACCGGACGTCGAGGCCGACCAACGCCATCATTTCCTTCACGCGCTGGAAGCGCTCGTCCTCGTCGCCGATCTTGTGGATGACGAGCGGCTCGCTCACGATGTCGTACGCGGTCATGCGCGGGTTGAGCGAGCTGAACGGGTCCTGAAACACGAACTGGACCTTGCGCCGGTAGGCGAAAAGCTCGGGCCCGCGCAGCCGCAGCACATCCTTGGGCACGCCGTGATCGTTGAACACGATCGAGCCCGCGCTCGGCGTGATCGAGCGCAGGATCATGCGCGCGGTAGTGGTCTTGCCGCAGCCGGACTCGCCGACAAGTCCGAGGCATTCGCCGGTCGCCACGTCGAAGCTCACGTCGTCGACGGCGGCGACGAGTTCCTCTTCGCGCTTCCTGAGGAAGGCGCGCTTCCGGGTGGTGAAGTGCTTCGCCAGGTTCTTCACCTGCAGGAGCGTTCCCTCCGGCGGCGGCGCATGGCCGACATGAGCGCGCGTCGCGATCAGGTGGTCTTCGGTGACGAGCACCTCGCGGATCGGCGTGAGGCGCTCGCCAGGCGCCATGTTGAAGCGCGGCACGGCGCGCATCAGCGCCTGGAGATAAGGATGCCGCGGGTCGCGGAAGATGTCGGTGATCGCGCCCGCCTCCATCACGCGGCCGCGATACATCACGACGACTTCGGCGGCCATGTTGGCGACCACCCCGAGGTCGTGCGTGATGAGCAGCACCGCCATGCGCAGCTCGCGCTGCAGCGTGCCGATGAGCTGGAGGATCTGCGCCTGGATCGTCACGTCGAGCGCCGTAGTCGGCTCGTCCGCGATGAGGAGCGCCGGCCGGCAGATGAGCGCCATCGCGATCATCGCGCGCTGGCGCAGGCCGCCGGAGAGCTCGAATGGATACGTGTGCTCCGCTTTGGCCGGGTCCGGAAAGCCCACCAGCCGAAGCATCTCGATCACTGCCGCGCGCCGCTCCGCACGGCCGATGCCGACACGATGCAGCGCGAGCGTCTCACCGACCTGGTCGCCGATCGTGTGCAGCGGCGAGAGTGCCGTCATCGGCTCCTGGAAGATGATCGAGATGCGCGCGCCGCGGATGTTCTGCATCTGCGGGCCGCGCGGATCGAGGCGCGAAAGATCGATCACCGCCCCGCCCCCATGGGACGCACTGCGGGGGTCGCGTAACAGGATCTCGCCCGATTCGATGTGGGCGATGCGCGGCAGGATCCCCATGATGGCCTGCGCCACCACCGACTTGCCCGAGCCCGACTCGCCGACGAGCGCCACCGTGCCGCCTTCGGGCACGCTAAAAGACACCCCGTCCACCGCTTTCACGGTGCCGGCATCGACGTCGAGATAGACCCGAAGGTCACGTACGGTAAGCAGGTCTGCCACTTCTCCCCCAGCGAAGCCGGCGAAGTATAAGCGGGGGTTATCAACCCCGCGAAGGAAAAAGCTCCACGGGGTCAATCCATCGCGCGCCGCACTTAACACTGCGCTCGAACAGTCGTTCAAGGAATAACCAGGTCTCGCGATCGTGCAGTGCATGGTGCGTGAGCCAGCCCGTCGGCTCGCCTGCATCGACTTCGCCCTTGCGCCGTGAGGCGAGATGCCCGATCGCCATGCGCAATGCCGCCGCCTCGCCCACGAATCCACGTGTGCCGCGCCAGTCGATGATGTCCACGTGCGTGTTTACTTGGCGCACGTCGGGTGCAACCTCCGCCCTGTCGCGCGGCCCATAGCCGCTCAAACCGTAGAGACCTGCCTCCGGCAGGCGCTGTGCCAATGCACGTTTCAAACGATTCCAGGGCGGTGCCAGCACCGGGACAAAGCGCTTCGCCGCCCGTGTGGCGAGCCGCTCGCGAGCTATGCACAACCGTGCAACTGCCTCTGCATCGGACTCTGCTTCGGCGAATTCAGTCTTTTTCTCGCCGGGCGCAGCCCGGTTGCGGTGATCGGTGCCGTGCATGAGAACGCTGGCTTTGAGCCCGCTGAATATCTCGGGCGTCGCCTCAGCCGGGACCACGGCAAGCGCAAGCGGTACTTGGCTCGATGCCGAGAGCCTGAGGAGCTGCGTCAACGGCGCCGAAGGTTTCGCGGCATCGTCGTCACGCCACCAGAAGTCGGCGGTGCGCCCGGCGTCGCGCCAGCGGCCAAGCTCGGCGTCGAGCTCGGCCCAGCTCATTTGACCCACTCGCGCAAGAGCTCTGCACTGCGCCGCGCGCCGTTCAGATCGACGAGGCCCGCGGGTGGCAGCGGTGCGCGTGCTGCGCGATTCACGGCTTCGGCGAGCGTTTCCGGCGAGAGCGTTTCCTCATCGGTCATATGCGCGGCGCCGCGCTCGGCGAGGAGCTGCGCGCGCAGCGTCTGCTCGGACTCACCACCGCCGGAAAACGGCACCAGCACGGAAAGAACGCGGGCCTGCAACGTCTCCGCAACGGTGTTGTAACCGGCTTGGCTGATGGAGAGCGCGCATTTGGCGAGGAGTCGCGTGAAGTCGTCGCGACTGCGCTCGAGCACGATGCCCGGGCGCACGAGCCGCTCCAGTGCGCGCCAATCCGCTTCGGCGCAATTCACGCCGGCCATCACGCGCCACGTCGCGTTGCGAAGCAGCGTCCGCTCGCGCGCCAGCATGGCGCATTCGAGAAGGCGCCGCCCGACCGCGCCGCCGCCTGCCGATACAAGAACGTCCGCGCTGTGCTCCCCCGCGGCTGCTGCCTCTTCCACGACATAGCCGGTCTGGTGCACGCGATCGCCGAGCTGCTTGGCGGATTTGAAGGTGCGCTCGAATCCCGCGAGACGCGCGTCGCCGTGCACGAGGATGCGATCGAAGAAGCGCTCGGCCAGCCTCACCGTCTCCGCCTCGCGCTCCGGCCGGCTCTGAATCAGGTCGCGCACCGAGCAAACGACGAGCGGACGCGGCGCGAGTCGGTGCGCATCTTCGAGGAGCGGCAGGAGCTCGAAGCGCATCTGGCGCCGCCCGAACGGGAAGAGCTCGATGAGCAGGATACCGGCGCGCGCGGCGCGCCAGGCATCGAGCAGCGCTCCCGCACGTAAGCGCTTCCAGTCGTCGTCGACCGGACGCCCGGTTTCATCGAGGAGCGTCCTGAACGTGAGGTCGGCTGCGCTCGCCGGCGCGAGCTGCACGTCGACGTCGATGCCGCGCACCGGCATGCCGCCGCTCACCAGCGTCACCTCGAATCCGCTCTTCCGCAGCGCCGCGGCCAGCACGCCGGCGCGCTTCAGGTGTCCGATGCCCAGGAGGTGCTGGACGTAGAAGAAGATCTTCATCGCACGTTGACGCTTTCGATCGAGAGCTCGCTCTCTTGCAACCGAAAGACATGCACCGCGTCCCACGCAAGCTTGACAGGCGGTCTGCCGAGCATGTCCCAGCCGGCAGCCTGAGCGTACACCGGGCGAATCACGCCGCGATGGGTCACCGCCAGCGTCGGCTCGGTGAGCCCGGCGAGCCATGCTCGGACACGCTTCAGAACCTCGCGCGGGCTCTCGCCACCGTCCGGCCGGAAATCCCAGCCGCGGGCCTCGTTCTCGCTCATTCGCGGGCCGAGCTCTGCGCGCAGATCCGCGAGGCGCCGTCCTTCCCACCCACCCCAGCTCATTTCGGCAATGCGTGGCTCTCGAGGGGCGTGCGGTGCGCCGAGGAGCGCAGCGGTCTCGACGCAGCGGGCAAGCGGACTCGTCACGATGCGCATCCGCGCGCACACTTCCGGCAACTTGAAGCGGCGTAGCCGCTCGCGCGCCTCATCGGTGAGCGTCGGGTCGGAGCGCCCCTGGATACGGCCATCGGCGCTCCAATCCGTGTCGCCATGGCGCAGCATTGCGAAGAGCACCATCAGAGAGCCGAGATCGCCGCTCCGAGCTTGGCGGCCGCGGCTTCGAGACTGCGCTCGCGCACGACGTAGCTCGCCGCTTCGCGGCCGAGCGCCTTGCGACGGCCGGCGTCCATGAGCAACTCGCGCACGGCTCCGGCGAGCGCACCTTCGTCGCCATATTGAACGAGGACACCCGTCCGACCATCG
>JAFARH010000053.1 GCA_019245555.1 Betaproteobacteria bacterium | reverse complement strand
GATCTTCAGGTCCTTTTTCTGGTCCGCCGACAACTCGGCCACCACGATGCCGAGGCGGTTCGCCTGCGTCGGCTCGGGCTTCGGCGGCCGCGGCTTGTCGAGCGCCGCGACCTTGTCTTCCTGCAGCTCGCCCACGGTCACCTGAAGCTTTTTGGTCGCCCCCTTGCGGAAGACCTCGACCGGCACGGTCGTGCCGGGGCGGGTCGAGCCGACGATGCGCGGCAGGTCGCTCGAGGCATCGACGCTCTTGCTGTCGAAGCTGACGATGATGTCGGTCGGCTCGATGCCGGCCTTTTGCGCGGGGCTGTCCTGCTCGACCGTGGTAACGAGCGCACCACGCGGCTTGTCCAGGCCGAAAGAGGTGGCGAGGTCGCGCGTCACTTCCTGGATCACGACGCCGATGCGGCCGCGGGCGACGCGGCCCTTCTCCTTCAGCTGCTTCTGCACGTCGAGCGCCACGGCGGCGGGAATGGCGAAGGAAAGGCCCATGAAGCCGCCGGTGCGGCTGTAGATCTGCGAGTTGATGCCGATGACCTCGCCCCGCATGTTGAAGAGCGGTCCGCCCGAGTTGCCCGGGTTGATCGCGACATCGGTCTGGATGAAGGGAACGAAGCTCTCCTGCGGCAGCGAGCGGCCTTTGGCGCTCACGATGCCAGCAGTCACCGTGTTCTCGAAGCCGAACGGCGAGCCGATGGCGACAACCCACTCGCCAACCTTGAGCTTCTGCGGATCGCCAAAGCGCACGGCCGGAAGCCCGGTCGCGTCGATCTTGATGAGGGCGATGTCGCTGCGCTTGTCGGCTCCGCTCACCTTGGCCTTGAACTCGCGCTTGTCGGTGAACTTGACGGTGATCTCGTCGGCGCCCTCCACGACGTGCGCATTGGTGAGCACGTAGCCGTCCTGGCTGATGACGAAGCCTGAGCCGAGCGAGCGGCTCTCGGAGCGCGGCGTCGGATTACCCGGTGCAGGCTGTCCCGGTCCGGGCTGGCGCGGGATGAAGCGCCGGAAGAATTCCAGCACCTCCTCGTCCTCGATGCCGGGCACCTGGGGCAGCGCGGCGGAGCGCCGCACCGCCTGCGTCGTGCTGATGTTGACCACCGCGTTGCCCTGCTCCTCCACTACGCGCGTGAAATCGGGCAGGTCGCGCTGGGCATGGGCCGAAAGGGCGAACGCCGCCAGCCACAGAGCGGCCAGGGCTCTCATTGTTCTCATGAACGTCTCCTAGTTTTTTCTACGGCCGCCGATATTCGACGGCATTCCCAATCAGCTGCACGCTGGTCGCCGGCGCTTCGCCAACGACCGTCACCATATGATTCGCCACTTGCCGCGTATACACGTGGATCGCGCCCATGCTCGCAAGGCCGGGGCGGTCCTGCTGGTTCTTCGCCTGGAGCGGCTCGATGAAAACGGACACCGCCGCGATGCCGTCGGAATAGACCACCTGCCCGACCGGTTTCGAATCGCCCAGGCGGCGCGTCAACTCGACGATCTTGTGAAAGCCCGGCAGCTCGCTCGTCAGACCCCAGCCCGCGAGCCGAGCAGGCTGCGCCTGGGCATCTTCGACGCGGAAATTCGACGCCGCATGACGCGACTTCACCATGTCGGGCGTAACGTGCCCCAGCGAGAGCTGCGTGAAGGTGAACTGCTCGACCGGGTTGCCTGCCGCGTCGACCGTTACCGCACGCACCAGCATGCCGGTCGAGCGGTCGGCATAAAGCCGGTAGCCGTAGCGCAGGTTGTCCTTCGGCGTGAGCATCACGCCCTGGCACTCGAACCCGCCGATGCGCCGCGTTTCGCCGAGCGCGATGTCGTAGTGCTGGGCGAGCGCATTCAGCTGGTCCGGCAGGAGCGCTGGGAAACTGCGGTCCGGCGTGCGTTTCTCGACTTTGACCACCTTCGCCTCGGGCAGATAGCAGCGCACCGTATCGCGCGTTCGCACCAGCTCGCGCGGCAGGCCGTCCAGCACCTCGAGGCGCTCGATGTCTGCCGGCGCGAGGCGCGTGATGCGCGAGGTCTCGTTCTTGTCACCCTGCTGGTAGACGAACGTGCCGGTGTAGGAGAGATTGCGAGTCGCCTCCTGGATCTTACGCAGCCAGGAAAGCGTCTCCGGCGACTGGGCTATCGCCGCGCCCGCCACGAATGCCAGCGGGACTGAGAGAGCTGCGGCGACGCGCCGGACGTTCATTTACCCGACTCGCCCCGTTCGGAGACGGTGCGGACGTACGGCACCATCCCCTGCAGCGATACGCGCGGAGAGAAGCCCTGGTGCGCGAGCAGATAGTCGTTGGCGGAGCTCGTCAGCTGCACGGTTACGGGCGTCGCCGCTTGCGGTGCCACCGCGATCGTGGCCTTCGGCACCTCGGGTTGCGGGCCGAATGCAAGCCAGCTCACGAGGCCGATCGCCGCGGCGATCGCGGCGCCCGTGTAAGCGATGCGCTGCGCCGGCGTGCGTCCCGGCAGGCGCCCGGGCGCGAGCACCGTCGCCTCTTCGGCAAGCCGCTGCGACACTCGCGCGGTGAAGCCGGCAGACAGCAAGCGCGTATCGCGCATGCCGTCGCTGATCAGGTGGTACATACGCCAGCTCTCGAGCGCCTCGCCTTCGCCGCGTAAGGACTCGATCGCTTCATCTGCGGCGCGCCCCTCGAGCTCGCCGTCCATCAGTGCCGAAATTCTCTCTTTCATGCCCCTACCCGCCTCTTTCACCAGCGCTTGTCTTTACTAGTCCCCAATAAGGGCCGCAACTCGCCCGCGATCGCCTCGCGCGCCCGGAAAATCCGCGAGCGCACGGTGCCGATCGGGCAATCCATGACTTTCGCGATGTCCTCGTAGCTCATTCCCTCTATTTCGCGAAGCTGGATCGCCGTTCTCAATTCTTCCGGCAGCTTTTCGATCGTCGAGTTCACTGTCTGCGCGATCTCGTTGGACAGCAACAGGCTCTCCGGCGTGTTGATGTCCCTCAGCTGCTCGCCCTCTTCGAATCCTTCCGCCTCTTCTGCCTCTACCTCGGTCGAGGTCGGCGCCCGCCGACCCATGGCCATCAGGTAGTTCTTGGCCGTGTTGATTCCAATCCGGTACAGCCACGTGTAAAAGGCGCTGTCGCCACGGAATGCGGGGAGTGCTCGATAGGCCTTGATGAACGCTTCCTGCGCCACATCTTCGACCTCGGCCGGATCGCGGATGAACCGCGACAGAAGCCGGCCCAGCTTGCGCTGGTACTTCTCGACAAGCAGCTCGAAAGCGCGCTTGTCGCCACGCTGCGCCCGCTCGACCAGCTTCTGGTCGATATCGCGCTCAGACATCGCGTGGCAAGGGCTCCCCACCCCCGGACTTCGCCATTACAAATGCGGTCCGTTTGCAACGTCTACATGCCATAGACGCGTCCGCGATTAAATAGTTCGACGGCCACTAGGGGATTCGCTCACGCGGCCAGTTGCTTCGCCGCCACGCCCCGCGCCGGGGGCAGGCGATTCCAGAGCGCCCAGATGCGCAGCCGGCGGAACTCCTCAGGGGCGAGCATGTCGGCGGTCACGAGAAGCGTACGGCGCGATCGGCTGCGCAGCGGGAGCACCACGAGGTATCGGGTGACGTAGCGTCGGCTCGCTACCTCGGCGGTGAACCTTTCACCGGACGCAAGCTCGATCGCGAGCCGCTCCGTACCGATCTCAATCGCTCTTATTGACGCGGACGCGGCTAGAAGCGCGCGGCTCCAGGCGGTGGCAATTCCGAGCAGGAGCAGGAGGGTCGAGAGGAGCGCCCTCATCGCCCCAGGGATCGCTATGTAGGCCGCGACGGCTGCGGCAGCATGCGCCGCGACAATGGCGGCGGCGAGCCGCCTTGAAGGTCCCAGCTCGAGGCGCAGCGCGCCGCTCACACCTTCGCCAGGGCGATGGTGCCGTTGGTGCCGCCGAAGCCGAAGGAATTCGACAGCGCGATCCGGATCGGCATCTTCCGCGCCGCGTTGGGCACGTAGTCGAGATCGCAGGCCGGATCGGGCGTGCGCAGGTTGATGGTCGGCGGCGAGACCTGGTCGCGGATGGCGAGCGCGGTGAACACCGCTTCCACCGCGCCGGCAGCGCCCAGCAAGTGTCCGGTCATCGATTTGGTCGAGTTCACCGCCACCTTAGGAGCGCGATCGCCGAGCAGGCGCTTGACGGCGATGGTCTCGGCGACGTCGCCGAGCGGCGTGGAGGTGCCATGAGCGTTGATGTAGTCGATCTGCGAGGGGTCGAGGCCGCCGTCGCGCACGGCATTGCGCATCGCGCGGAATGCGCCGTCGCCGTCTTCGGGCGGCGCCGTCATGTGGTGGGCATCGGCCGAGACGCCATAGCCGACGACCTCGCAGTAGATCTTCGCGCCACGCGCCTTCGCGTGCTCGTACTCCTCCAGCACGATGGCGCCCGCGCCTTCGCCCAGGACGAAGCCGTCGCGATCCTTGTCCCACGGACGGCTCGCCGTCGCCGGATCGTCGTTGCGGGTGGAGAGCGCTCGCGCCGAAGCAAAGCCGCCTACGGCGAGCTCGGTAACAACGGCTTCCGCCCCGCCGGCAATCATCACATCGGCTTCGCCGTAGCGGATCGACTTCGATGCTTCGCCGATGCAGTGCGTCGAGGTCGTGCAAGCCGTCACCATAGCGACGTTGGGCCCCTTCGCGCCGATCTCGATCGAAAGGAGGCCCGCGATCATGTTGATGATGCTGCCCGGGATGAAGAACGGCGAGATGCGGCGCGGGCCGTTCTTGTCGAGCTCTTCCTTCATCGACTCGATGAGCGGCAGCCCGCCGAT
>JAFARH010000009.1 GCA_019245555.1 Betaproteobacteria bacterium | reverse complement strand
GCTAGCGAAGCTCGGATATGTCGGAAGCACCGATGGCCGGAACTACTCGCTGCAGCCGAAGATTCTCGGTCTCGGCCATTCGTTCCTCTCATCCACTCCGCTCGTGGTTCTCGCGCAACCCATCCTCGACCGCGTCAGCGAAGTCGTCGGCGAGTCATGCTCGCTCGCCACACTCGATGGAACGGACATCCTGTACGTGGCGCGCTCGATCAGCTCCCGGATCATTGCGGTGAACCTGAACGTGGGCCGCAGGCTACCGGCTCACTGCACGTCGATCGGCTACGTACTTCTCGCGGAGTTACCGGCGGCGGACCTGGATGGATACCTATCCAAGGCGGACTGGCGGCCGGACACCGAGCGCACGATCACTTCGGCAAGAAAGCTCCGCGAGCAGCTCGGGCACGTTCGCGAAGCTGGCTACGCCATCGCAGACCAGCTCATGGAGATCGCCGTACGCTCGATCGCCGTTCCGGTGAGGACCTCCACGGGGCGCGCGGTTGCTGGCATCAATATCATCGTGCAGGCGAGCCGCGTTTCGCTTCGAGATATGCGGTCACTCTACCTGCCACCGTTGCAGGCTGCTGCCCGGGACCTTGGTAGTCAACTTACGGGGTAGCGGGTCAAACGCGACGACGAGTAGTGCGAAGAGGGGTCGATGCATAGACCAGGCGGTGCCAGCCCCAGTGTTTCCCGAGCGCATCGATGAGCGATCGCGGCGTGGCGCGCCCGAGTGGGCCCCAATGCTCGTGGTTGAAGAAGTAGACGTCTTGCTTCCAGACCTCGAACCCCGAGAACAGCTTAGCCGCCTCTTTTGCGTCGTAAACGCGCGAGAACGGATTGTCCGGTCCGTCCGTGTTCCGGCTGAGCCATTCTTCATCGCTCATCTTGTACGCGCGTCCCGCTAGCTCGCGATGGCGGGCAAGCTTGTCGGCCGGAAAACCAGCGCGCGCGAACAATTCGACGGTCCCGGGGATTCTCAGGACTTGCACGCCGAGCCTCCGGAGCAGCTTGATCTCAATCGCGTAGTTGATCGAGTCGCGGTTGTAGAGCATCGCGATGATGTCGCCGCCGGGGATCAGGACGCGCCTGATCTCGGACATCACCTTCTCGACTTCAGGAATGTGATGCAGCACGCCGAACGAGTAAACAACGTCGAAGGACTCGTCATCGAACTGGAGATCGGTCGCGTCGCATTGCACGACCCGACCGGGAAGATTGTGAAGGCGTAGCGCTTCCGCCGTAGCGGCGGTCGAGCCAGCGTCGACATTTACGCCGGTATAGATCCCGCCACGCTCGATGATGAAACGCGCGTCGGTCCCTACGCCGGTGCCGATTTCGAGAACGCGTTTTCCCGCCCAGCGGTATCCGTTCAGTATGCGAGGGATGTGCTTCTGAAGGCCGTAGCGCACGGCCTGGACTTCCTCGTAGAAGCGCCGCGACTGTCGATCGCTTGCGCTGAACTCGGAATCGCAGGGCTTTTTATTCCAAAATGCCTGCACCTGGCTTTGAAGGTGTGCTGTCATAGAAGCTCGATGTCGAATCACCCCAGTGTTTGACACCGGGGCTGCCGCGACCATCCACCACCTGGGTGTTTTGCCTAGGCCGAGCGGCGGTGGCTCGCGGCACGGCTCTTTCATGCGGCAAGCCCTTTCGCGAAATGAAGCTCGGGCATAGTTGTAGCGTTAGGTCCATATTCAGGAGGGCAATACGCTACAGGTCGAGATGACAGATGGCACCGACGACGCGGTCTTGGTGAGCGGTGCGACCGTCTTTAGCGTCGAGGAAGCCCGAAAACTGGTCGCGTGGTTCGCTGAAGTGACAACCGCCAGGCGGGTTGACGAGTTCTTGTCGGGATTCACCGAGGATTGCGTGGTTCAGTACGGCGGCATGAAGCCGCTCGCTGGACGGTCTGCGCTCCGGCCGCTGGCCCGGCAGTTGTTAGGGCCTAGGTACAAAGACCTACTCTGTCAAAAGGCGCTCCGCAGCCTGAATGGCAACGTGATCGGTGCTTCGTGGATATCAGAGTGGACGGACGCCGAGACCGGTGAAAGACGCAGCGGGCGCGGCCTGGAGTTCTGGATCTTGCGCGGGCGCCAGATTGCCCGATGGGACGCGGCTTTCGTGGCCGCAAATGAGAAGGCCCTTGCATGACGCAAGGGCCTGAATGTTGGCGCGCCCGGCAGGATTTGAACCCACGACCCCCTGGTTCGTAGCCAGGTACTCTATCCAACTGAGCTACGGGCGCGTATGTGGCAAAACGCGCCGCGGATTATAGCGCGGCGGGCAATAGAATTCCCCTGCAAGGAGGAACGTGCCATGAGCTTCGCGCTGCAGGTCCTGATCCGCATCAAGCCCGAGAACGTCGAGCCGTTCATGCAGAAGCTGATGGACAACGCATCGGCCGCGCGCAAGGAGCCGGGCTGCCGGACCTTCGACGTGCTGGTCGACCCGCAGGACCGCACGAAGGTCATGCTCTACGAGGTGTACGCGGACGAGAAGGCGTTCGAGACGCACCAGGCGACCGCGCACTTCAAGAAGTACCTCGCGGAAGCGGTGCCGCTCCTTGCTTCGCGCGAGCGGCAGTTCTGGAAGCGGGTGAACTAGCCCGCGTCGAGCAGCTTGTCGGCTTCCTCGACCGTCGACGCGACGTCGGCGCGGATGCCCTGGGTCTCCGAGAGCGTCCGGTTCCACTGCATGTGCGTGATGGCCTGCTTGCCCATCACGCGCACGACGCGCTTGCAGCCCGCCTTGCCGGAGGCGTCCTGGGCGCGCTTGAGGTGCGCGACCGCCTGGTCGTCGGCGGGCTTGAGCTCGCTGATGTCGTTCACCACCGCCCAGCCCGGCTTGAGCTTCCTGATCTCGACGATGATCGTGTCGGCGACCTTCTTCGCGTCCTCCACGGTCATGGTGCCGACCAGCCTGAGGTAGAGCCGGTTCTTCGCGGTATTCGCCTTGATGTCGTACGTGAAGCTCATTTCTTCTCCTTGCCGAGGATGGGACGGAGATCGTCCAGCTTATCGAAGAAATGCCAGATGTATTCGGACGTGCCGTCGATGCGGTGCGGGTGGAGGTCCGCGAGCTTCGGGTCGTCGAGGTAGCTCTGCAGCGCCTCGCGGGATTCCCACTCGACCAGGATCATCACCTGGCGCGGCTCGATGCCGCGCACGCCCGCCTCGCGGAACTTTCCGAGCGCCACGACGCGGCCGCCGTGCGCCTCGACCTCCTTCGCGGAGCGGCGCGAGTACGCGAGGTACTCCTCGCGATCCTTCACGTTGAAGAGGTTGAGCGCGTAGACCGGGTTCTTCCTAGGAGGACCGCTCCGAGGATGCCGCCGCTTGCGAGGAGCCACAGGGGGTTGAGCTTGGGCGCGAGAAGGGTGCCGGCGGTCGCGAGCCCGGCG
>JAFARH010000387.1 GCA_019245555.1 Betaproteobacteria bacterium | reverse complement strand
CGCCCGACTTGAGATCGACGCGGCGCGAGAGCGCCCGCTCGATCTCGTCCTCGACGTTGTAGAGCTCGAAGAGCGGGCGCTCGCCGCTGTAGTGCTCGATGCGGCCGACGAGCTGCGGCATGTAGCCCTGGGCGAAAGCGGTCAGCTTCTGGTGGTTCTCGCGCGAATCGACCAGCACGCGGCTCGTCTCGGCGCCGACCATGTCGCGCAGCACGCGCTGCGCGAGCGACAAATCCTGGTAGAGGATCTGCGGTGCCTTCGCACCCTGCGATCGGTCGCGCAGCGTCGACCACAGGTTGCGCAGGTAACCCAAGTCCGAGCGGAGCTCCTCCTCGCTCGCCGCTTCGGCGAGCGTGCGCAGGATGAAGCCGCCTTTCTCGTCGGCGGGCAGGAGCTCCTTCAGGCGATCGCGCTGCTGCGCTCGTCCGCCTTCGTCTTCGATGCGCTGCGAGATGCCGATATGCGGGTCGTGGGGCAGGTAAACGAGGAGCCGCCCGGCGAGGGACACCTGCGTGGAGAGCCGGGCGCCTTTCGAGCCGATCGGATCCTTGACCACCTGCACGAGGATCGGCTGCCCCTCGGCAAGAATCTTCTCGATCGGCTTGGCGGCCTCCTTGTTCTCCCAGATGTCGGCGACGTGCAGGAACGCGGCGCGCTCCAGGCCGACGTCGATGAATGCCGATTGCATGCCCGGCAGAACGCGAGCCACGCGTCCCATATAGATGTTGCCGACAAGGCCGCGCCCGCTTGAGCGCTCGACCAGGAGCTCCTGCACCACGCCGCTCGCCACCGCGGCGACTCGCGTCTCGCGCGGCGTGACGTTGATGAGGATTTCTTCACTCACCGTCGTTGGGCGAGCTTCTCCAGTAATTCGGAGGTTTCGTAGAGCGGCAGGCCCATCACGCCCGAGTAACTGCCGCGCAGCTCGATGACGAAGCGCGCGGCGCGGCCCTGGATGGCGTACGCGCCGGCCTTGTCGTCGCCTTCGCCGGTGGCGACGTATTGCTCGATGTCCTTCGCGCTCAGCTTCTTGAAGCGCACTTCCGAGCGCGACAGCGCGCTCTCGACCCACTCGTCGTGCTTGAGCGCGACCGCGGTGAGCACCTCGTGGCTGCGGCCCGACAGCGCCTCGATCATGTCCTGCGCCTGCTTGCGGTCGACCGGCTTCTCGAAGATCTTGCCGTCGAGCGCAACGGTGGTGTCCGCGGCGAGCACCGGCGCCTGCGGCAGATTGCGTTGCTGCATGCGGCGCCAGCCGGCCGCAGCCTTCGCGCGCGCTAGCCGCTCTACGTAGAGATCGGGCTTCTCGCCCGGCATCGAGATCTCCTGCACGTCCGGGCCTTCGCCCGGGCGGTCGCGGAACAGGAGCAGGTGGAAGCGCACTCCGATCTGCGACAGCAGCTCGCGCCGCCGCGGGCTGCGGGAGGCGAGATAAATGCCGCGCTCTAGGGGACTTGCCATGCACCGATTCTATTCACGATGGTAGGGGTGACCAGTGAGCAAAGTCGCGGCGCGGTAGATCTGTTCCAGCAGCACGAGCTGCGCGAGCGCATGCGGTAGCGTCATCGCCGACAGGCGCAGCAGTTTGTCCGCCTTCTCCTTCGTGGCAGCGGTCAGTCCGTCGGCGCCGCCAATGACGAACGCGGCTGGCGTGGCGAGGAGCTTGGCGAACTGAGCGGTGGTGAGATCGACGCCGCGCTCATCGAGCACGATAAGCCTGGCACCCTTCAGGATCGCGGAGGCCAAGCGATCTTCAGATTTCACTGCGACGCGCACGACCTCGTAGCCCTTGGGCATGCGCCGCGCGTACTCCGCGCACGCCGTCTCCGCCCAGGCCGGGAGCCTAGCGCTTACGGCGAGGACGCGAAGCCTTGCCACGCGAGCGCTTTTGGCCAATGAGCTTTGCGGCAGCAGGCGTGGCGAGCTTCACCGGCTTGCCGCCCCAGACTTCCTCGAGGTTGTAGAAATCGCGCACCGTCGGATGCATGATGTGCACGACGATCTCGCCCAGGTCGACCAGCACCCACTCGCCGTTCGCTTCGCCCTCGACGCCGTACACGCGGCCGCCGTTTTCCTTGATCTTGTCCTGCACGCTGTCGGCGAGCGCCTTCACCTGGCGCGTCGAATCGCCGCTCGCGATCACGACGCGCTCGAACATCGAGGGCATGCGCGCGGTGTTGTAGACGAGGATGTCTCGGCCCTTGATGTCCTCGAGCGCTTCGACCACGACCCGTTGTTTCTTGCGGATATCCATTCAGCGATAGAGCTTGTTCTCGGTTATGTAGTTGGCCACCGGCGTCGGCACGAGCCCGTCCAGGCTCTCGCCGCGCGCAGCGCGCGCGCGGATGTCGCTGCCGGAGATAGGCATCGGTTCCATGCGCACGTCGATGGCGTCGCCGGGCGGCATCTGGTAGCCGGGCCGCGTGAAGACGGCAAGGCGCGCGAGGCGTTTCACTTCCGCCGGCCTGTGCCAGCGCTTGAACGCGGCGTGCTGGTCTGCGCCGAGCAGCAAATAGAACGTGTCATCGGGACGATCGGCATGGAGCAGGGCGAGCGTGTCGACGGTATAGGGCGAGGCACCGGGCACAAGCTCGCGCGAGTCGATCTCGAAATCGGCCTCGTCCTTCAGCGCGAGGGCGAGCATCGTCACGCGATCGAAGGCGCTCGCCACCGGCGGCTTGCGATAGCCGGGCTTGCCCGTCGGGATCCACAGCACCCTTTCCAGGCCGAGGCTCTGCATCGCAGTCCTCGCCATCGCGAGATGCGCGTTGTGCACCGGATCGAAGGTGCCGCCGAGAATGCCAACCTTCAGTTGCGGACCTCGCCGTGGCCCAGCACCACGAATTTCTGCGTCGTGAGGCCCTCGAGGCCGACCGGGCCGCGTGCGTGCAGCTTGTCGGTCGAGATGCCGATCTCGGCGCCGAGGCCGTACTCGTAGCCGTCGGCGAAGCGGGTCGACGCGTTCCACATCACCGACGCGGAGTCGACCTCGCGCAGGAAGCGCTCGGCGCGCTGGCGATTGCCGGTGACGATGGCGTCGGTGTGCTGCGAGCCGTACTTCGCGATGTGGTCCATCGCCTCGTCGAGACCCTTCACCACGCGTATGGAAACGATCGGCGCGAGCCACTCCGTGTAGTAGTCGCTTTCGTGCGCCGGCTTCGCCGCGGGAATGTACTTGCGCGAGTCGGCATCGGCGCGGATCTCGACGCCTTTGCCCTGGTAGATGCTGGCGATGCGCGGCAGCACGGTCGGCGCGATGCCTTCGGCGACGAGCAGCGTCTCCATCGTGTTGCAGGTGCCGTAGCGCTGCGTCTTCGCGTTGTCGGCGATCTTGATCGCCATCTCGGCGTCGGCCTCGTCGTCGATGTAGACGTGGCAGATGCCGTCGAGGTGCTTGATCATCGGGATCTGCGATTCGCGCGACAGGCGCTCGATCAGCTCCTTGCAGCCGCGGGGTACGATGATGTCGCCGAACTCGCGCAGCTTGATGAGCGCGCCGACGGCGGCGCGGTCGGCAATGCCGACGAGCTGCACCGCCGCTTGTGGCAGCCGCGCGCTTTTCAGTCCCGCGCGCACGCAGGCGGCAATGGCGCGATTCGACTCCAGTGCTTCCGAGCCGCCGCGCAGGATGCAGGCGTTTCCGGCCTTCACGCACAGCGCCGCTGCATCCGCCGTCACGTTCGGCCGTGACTCATAGATGATGCCCACCACGCCGAGCGGCACGCGCATGCGTGCGACTTCGATGCCGCTGGGCTGCGTCCTCTTGTCCGTGATCGCCCCAACCGGATCGGCCAGTGCAGCGACCTGCTCCACTCCGAGCGCCATCTGCTCGATGAGCTTCGGAGTAAGGGTCAGGCGGTCGATGAACGCAGCGTCACAGCTATCGGCCTTTGCTTGCGCCACGTCACCGGCGTTCGCGGCGAGGATCGCCTGCGCGCCACGCCGGATTTCGGCCGCCATGGCGGCGAGCGCCTGGTTCTTGGTTTCGGTCGACGCGCGTGCAAGATCGCGGGCCGCAGCACGGGCCGCGATCCCCAGCTCGCGGACTAGCGAGGCGGCGTCAACCTTTTGATCCATTGGCCAAGTTTAGCCCAAGGCGGATGAACGCCTCCCATGGATCGTCGCTTTTGCCGACGCCTTTCACGGCGCGATCGATCGCTGCAGCCTGCGCGATTGCGGCGTCGATTCGCTTCGGCGGAAAGCGGCGTAGCGCGCCTTCGACAGCGCGGCGCAGGTTGCGATTGAAGATGCGCTCGGCGCTGCCATCCTGGAGCGCGAAGAGCGCGCCAGAGATCACGAAGAGAATGAACGTCGGCGCCTCGCCCTCGGCTCGCAGTCCCTCGAGCACGCGCACGTAGCGCTCTAGGTCGCCGGCGACGAGCGCTTCCGCCGCGTCGTACGGGTCGAAGCGCGCGACGCTCGCCACTGCGTCCTGCACTATGTCGAGCGAGAGCTCGCCTTCCGGCGCGAGCAGCGCGAGCTTCTGTAGCTCCTGGTGCGCAGCGAGCAGGTTGCCTTCGACTCGCTCGGCGAGGAATTCGAGTACTTCACGCGAAGCGCGCTGCTTTTGTCGCGCCAGGCGCTCGCCGATCCAGGCGGCGAGTCGCTGGCGGTCGAGCGGCCACACGTCGACCACCGCGCCGAGGCGGGCGAGGGCGTTGAACCAGGCCGAGCCTTGTCCGGTGCGATCGAGGCGCGGCAGCGTGACCAGCAAAAGCTGATCGGGATTCGGTTTCTCGCAGTAAGCAGTAATGGCTTCGCTGCCTTGCGTGCCCGGCTTGCCGTTCGGGATGCGCAGCTCGACGAGCTTCTTGTCCGCGAAGAGCGAGAGGCTGCCGGTCGCGTGCGTGAACTCGCTCCAGTCGAAGCCGCGACCGGGCTCGAGTACTTCTCGCTCGGCGAATCCGGCCTTGCGGGCCGCGGTGCGCACCGCGTCCGCCGCCTCCATGGCGAGAAGCGGCTCGTCGCC
>JAFARH010000208.1 GCA_019245555.1 Betaproteobacteria bacterium | reverse complement strand
GGAGACCTGAATGGCAGAACTGAAAGTCAGCAGGTCGGCCGAGACGCGATAGAAGATGGGTGTCGTCTTCGGCGGCTTGACGCCGATCTCTTCCAGCTCCCGGATGTGCTTCTTCAGCGCCGCTTCGTCGCGGCCGGTCCAGCCGGCAATCACCAGCTCCTGGAAATCCTTCATGCGACCTTGCGCTTCTTACTGGGCTGCGGGATGTCGTAGCTCGCCATCAGGTCGTCGACGAGGCGATGGAACTCGGGCCACGGCGCCTCGCGGAAGCTGTGGTTGCGCACGATGAACGACGCCCCGGCGTAGAACTTCTCGTACTGCAGGTGGCGGCCGGCGAACTCGGAGCCGATCAGATCCCAGGCGAGCTTGTAGAGCTTCATGCGCTCTACCGCGCCAAGCTGGGGCGTCTGCCAGTACTTCTCGAAGAGGCCCTTCAGGTGTTCATCGTGCATGACTGACGCATCAGCCGGCATCTGGAACACGCCGCCGCCGAGGAGCTCGCGCAGCGCATCGATGATCGACGAGTGGCTCTCCGTGCACCAGTTGAGCGCCGCGTACATGTAGCGGCGATTGAAGGTCTTCCAGCCTTCGGGCCAGTCCTCGGCATCGTGCAGCTGGCCGGCGATCATGCCGCCGAGCGCTGCTTCCAGCGCCGAGAAGCGGCCGAGCACTTCGCGCACCGCGGGGACTTCGTTGGCACCGGAGGCATGGGCAACCTTGCTCGCCAGCCCGACGATCAGCTTGAGCTTCTCGTGGAAGCGGACGTTCGACTGGTGGTTGCCGTAGCAGTGACCGGGCGTCTTGATATAGATCTCGCGCGCCAGGATCGCGTCCATGTGCACGAAGACGCGCTCCCACGGCACCTTCACCTCCTCGCACATCACCATCGAATCGGTTTCATCGAAGCGCCAAGTGAGCGGATTCTCGAATTCCGACACCGCATAACGCTCGAATGATTTGCGTGACCACAGCGTCAGGCCCTTGGTGTTCACGGGCAGCGCGCAGGTGACCGACTCGGCAAGCTGCGTCGGTGCAAGCGGCAGCAAGTTGCCGATCCAGATCTCGTTCGCGAACACGGCGCCCGTGGCGAGCATCTTCATGCCGCTCACGACGAGACCGTCGTCGTCCTCACGGACCACACGCAGGGAGGGCACCGGCAAGTTCTGCTTGACGTAGAACTCCGGATTGCGAGCGGCTTGCGGCGGCAGCACTGCATAGACGCCGTAGAGATCGTCCTTGCACATGCGCGCGTAATAGCGAGTCAGGTTGTCGCCGTACTTGCCGAACACGGATGGATCCATCGACATGCCGGTGACGAAGCTCGCCACGTGGTCCGGCGAGCGGCCGAGCAGGCCGTGACTCATCGCCGCAATCGCGCGGTGCAGGTTGCTGCGCTTCTGCAGATCGTCCTTGGTCTTCGCGCGCAGGAAGTAGGCGCTGTACTTCTGCTTGCCCTCGGTGAAGCTGAAGGCGGGATTGGCGCGCTTCATGTCGTAGATCGCCGCCATCGAGCGCGCGCCGTTCTTGAACGCTGGATGCGTCGTGACGTCGTCGACGCGCTCGGAGCCGATGTAGACGACTCGGCCGTCCCTCAGCGATTCGAGGTGTTCACTTCCGGTTTTGAGCATAGCCGGAGGTCTCGTAGTAGTGGATCTCGTGGAGGATGCAACCGCCCTTCGAGGTGAACGGGCCGTGGTGCACGCCCGGCGGCCGGCACGCATAAGTGGGCGCGAAGCACTGCTCGCCGCCATGGCCCTGTGCGTCATTGCCGACGATGAGATCGCCCTGCACCACGTACACCTCTTCCCAGTGGTCGTGCACGAAGGGCTCCTTGGAGAAGGCGCCCGGCTCGATCTTCAGGAGCCGCGTGCGGCTGCCGGTCTTCTTCGTCTCGTCGAGATCAGTGGCGAGAATCTTCTGGTAGAAGCCGGGCGGATAGCCTGGTGGCACTTCCCAGCCGGTCTTGAGGTCGACCTTCACGAACTCCAGGTGTTGCTTCGGTTTCATCACGCACCCTCCTCGTTC
>JAFARH010000409.1 GCA_019245555.1 Betaproteobacteria bacterium | reverse complement strand
CGGAGGAGATCGAGAACCTGATCATGTCGCACCCCGCGGTGCAGAACGTCGCGTGCGTGCCGGTGCCGGATCCGAGCCTTGGCGAGAAGATGTGCGCCTGCGTCATTCTCAAGCGCGGGCAATGCCTGGGGTTTTCCGATCTGGTCGAGTTCCTCAAGGGCAAGGAGATTGCCAAGTTCAAGCTGCCTGAGCGGTTGCTGGTGCTCGACGATTTCCCGGTGTCCACGTTCGGCAAGGTATCCAAGAAGGCACTCTCAGAAATGGCGAGCCGTGCGAATCATTGACCTTCATTGCTACCCGGGCACCAAGGACTGGATCGCGTGCCAGGGACCCTATGTGGACGCGCTCGCGAAATACTGGAAGCGCGAGTGGGTCGGCAAGGCGGAGCCCGAGGTTATCAAGGAATTCACCGACGCCGGCGTCGACGCCTGCCTCGTTGCGCTGGACCTGGTAAGCACGATCCACACAAAGCCAGTCGGCAACGACTACGTGCACGCAATGTGGAAGCGGCATCCGAAGCGCATCATCCAGTGCTGGGGGGCGCTCGATCCGTTCAAGCCCGATGTGATCCAGGAAGCGCGCAAGGCGGTGCAGGAATACGGCTTCATGGGCTTTCACTTCCATCCGATCATGCAGCACTTCGCGGTCGACGATCCGCGCGCGCAGCCGATGTTCGAGGAGCTCAACCTACTCGGCGCGGCGGTGATGATCGACGTCGGCACCACCGGCATGGGCGCCGGCATGCCGGGCGGTCACGGCGCGATCATCCGCCACGCGCATCCGTCATCGATCGACAAGCTCGCCGCGGATTTCCCGAAACTGAAAATCATCATGGCGCATCCCGGCTGGCCGTGGGTCGAAGAGACCACCGCCGTTGCGCTGCATAAAGGGAACGTGTACTGGGAAATGTCGGGCTGGGCGCCGAAATATTTCCCGGGGAATCTCAAGGTCGACATCCGCGGCCGGCTACAGAACAAAATCATGTTCGGCAGCGACTATCCGAGCATGCCGTACGAACGAATCCTTCGCGAGTGGCAGGAGCTCGGCTACAAGGATGACGTGATGGAGAAGATCTTCCACGGTAATGCGGAGCGCATCCTCGGCCTTTAATATGGAGCGCTTGGCGAACATTACCGTCACCCCCCTTACGCCGCACGTTGGCGCCGAGATCGGCAACGTCGACCTGACGAAGCCGCTCGCGCCCGAACAGGTAAGCGGGATCAAAGATGCGCTCGCCAAGCACGGCGTCATCTTCTTCCGCGAGCAGCCGATCGATCTCGAGATGCACCGGCGCTTCGCGATGTACTTCGGCGAGCTGCACATCCATGTCGGTGGCGAAGGCACCGCCTCCAAGCCCGACGAGAAATATCCCGAGGCGCGGCGCCAGCACTTCGATGCCAACTCCAAGCGCGTTTCCGGCGAGGTGTGGCACACCGACCAGTCATGCGCCGCTATCCCGCCGATGGCAAGCATCCTGCACCAGCGCATCATTCCGCCCGACGGCGGCGGCGACACCCTCTTCGCCAGCATGTACGCGGCGTATGACGCCCTCTCGCCCCGCATGAAGACCTTCCTCTCAGGCCTCACCGCGACACACGACGGCGCGAAGCTCTTCGACAAGGGGACGAAGACGGTCTACCCGGTGAGCTCGCACCCGATCGTCGCGGTGCATCCATGGACCGGGAAGAAGCTCCTCTATGTGAACAGGGGACAGACCACCCTTATCGACGATCTGCCGCCCGACGAGAGCGCGGCGATCCTGGAATTCCTCTTCGAGCACATCGAGTGCCCGGAGTGGCAGATGCGCTTCCACTGGCGCGAGCACTCGATCGCCTTCTGGGACAACCGCTGCACGCAACACCGCGCCATCTGGGACTACTGGCCCAACGTACGCTCGGGCTACCGCGTGCAGATCAAAGGCACGCAACCACCCATTCCGGCCACCTCATGAAACTGCAAAGCGTCGAGCTCCGCGTCGCCGATGTCGCGAAGACTTCGGAGTTTTTCCAGAAGGTATGGAACCTCACGCCGGTCGACGGCGGCGCCAAGCTGCGGGGCACCGCCGGCCTGCCCTACATCATCGGCCTCGAGCAAGGCACGCCATCGATCCGCAGCATCACGTTCTGCGGCACGGCGGCCGAGATCGGAAGCGAGCGCGAGCACAAGGGACCCGACGGCGAGACCTACCGCTTCGTAGTAGAGAAACGGAGCGCCGAGCTTCCCGCCAATCGCGACCGCCCGATCCAGCTCTCGCACGTCGTGCTGAACTCCAAGGACGCGGACGCCGCGGAGCGCTTCGCCACCAACACTCTTGGGTTCAAGATCTCCGATCGCACGCGGTTCATGAACTTCGTGCGCTGCAACCGCACTCATCACTGCATCGCCTATGCGCGTGCCGAGGTCTCGTCGTTGCATCACATCGCCTTTGAAATGAACGACATCGACGGCGTGATGCGCGGCATCGGCCGCATGCGCGACGCCGGCTTCCCGCCGGTTTGGGGACCTGGACGCCATGGTCCCGGCAACAACGTGTTCGGCTACTTCATCGGCCCGCACGGCGGCGTCATCGAATACACGGCTGAAGTCGAGCAAGTCGGCGATGACTACCCCGTCGGCACGCCGGACAAGTGGAAGTGGCCGCAAGGGCGCACCGATCACTGGGGCGTCTCCGCGCGCGACGACAAGCGCATCCACGCCGCAGAACGCGCCTATCAGTGGGCATGAATTCGGGGTCAGGGCCGTAATTATTTCGGGCACTCGGACCGGCTGATGACTCGGGGCAAATAATTACGGCCCTGACCCCGAATTCATGACGTTCGCGCTCGGCGTAGTTCCCGTAGTCCTACTTCTCCTCGGCTTTCCGATCTACGTCGTGCTGCTGACGGCGGTGAGCGTGGCGCTGGTGTTTTTCATGCACATCCCGCTCGCCGCGCTCCACCAGAATCTCTTCGGCGCGATCGACGCGTTCGCGCTGCTGGCGGTGCCGTTCTTCATCTACGCCGGCGAGCTTATGTCGCGCGGCAGCGTGGCGCAGCGCATCGTCGATTTCGTCCAGGCCGGCGTCGGGCGCATTCCCGGCAGCCTCGGCGTGACGGCGGTTGGCACTTCGGCCATCTTCGGCGCGATCTCCGGCGCTAGCGCCGCGACGGTCGCCACCGTCGGCAAGGCGATGCTGCCGCCGATGCGCAAGGCGGGATATCCGGAAACTTTCTCCGCCGGCCTCATCACCGCGGTCGGTGCAATCGACATCATCATCCCGCCGTCGATCCCGATGATCGTCTACGGCACCGCCGCACAGGAATCGGTGCCGCGCCTCTATGCCGCCGGCGTGATTCCCGGTCTTCTCATCGCGGCGATGATCGCGGCGTACGTCGTCTGGTACGCGAAGCGTCACGGCTTCGAAAGAGGTCACGCCTTCAACGCCCATGAGCTGTGGCGTGCCTTCAGTCGCGGCATCTGGGCGCTCGGCGCGCCTTTCATCATCCTCGGCGGCATCTACGGCGGCGTCTTCTCGCCGACCGAAGCGGCTGCGGTTGCCTGCGTCTATGCCGCGCTCGTCACCTGGCTCGTGTTCCGCGAGCTCGGCTGGAAGGACGTGCTCGAGGCGGCCTCGACCACCGCCCTCTTCACTGGGCAGGTGCTGATCATCGTCGCCTGCGCGAGCGTGTTCGCGTGGCTCCTCACCGTGAACCAGGTGCCGGCGGCGATGGTGGAGTGGATCCAGTCGTTCAAGGTCTCGGCGTGGGAGCTTCTGCTCGCGATCAATCTTCTGCTTCTCCTCGTCGGCTGCTTCCTCGACCCGTTGAGCGCGATCCTGCTCCTTACGCCGCTGCTGATCCCCCTCGTCAAGGCAGTCGGCATCGATACGGTCCATTTCGGGATCGTCTTCACCGTGAATCTCGCGATCGGGCTCTTTCACCCGCCCTTCGGCATCAACATCTTCGTCGCCCAGTCAGCGCTGAAGTTGAAACTGGACGTGATCTACCGGGGCATCATCCCGTTCATCGTGCTATATCTCGTCGCGCTGCTATTGATCACCTACATCA
>JAFARH010000344.1 GCA_019245555.1 Betaproteobacteria bacterium | reverse complement strand
TTCTCATTACGCCCTGACGTGGTCGACCACGCTGACGACGGGCGCTCCCGACCGCATAGCCACCGCGCGTCGCGCTGCGAATTCGATCCAACGTGTCCATATCGACCGGTTCATCGCAAAGAACGCGGTAAGCCGCGCCGCGACGATGCGGGTCTTCCGCGAGCGCAAGATAGACAGAATGTGGGGATAACACGCCGCGCGGATCTCCGCCTGCATTCTGGTTATAGCTCGACCAGGCGTATTCAGATGGATGCCTGACCATGGCCGCACGTTGCGGATTGAGCTCGATGTACCGATAACAGGTGAGCAGGTAACGCTCGCTGGGGACGGGACACGAATAGAAGCGCCCCTCCCATAACGTGCCCGTGCGATCGCGCCGGCTGTTGATTCTCTGTACGTGGTGCTGTGCCACGTTCTTCATCAGGAGCGCACAGGAGTCGGCCTTGCGTGGCGTGACCAACAGGTGCACGTGGTTTGTCATGAGGCAATACGCGTGGATCGAGCAAGCAAACCTGCTGGCGAATTCGCCTAGATATCCAAGATAGGCGCGATAGTCCGAGTCCTCGAAGAAGCAATCGGAGCGATCGTGTCCCCGCTGGACAATGTGGACACTGAGATCCGGAACCACTATTCGCGCCGTTCGCGGCATGAAACCCAGAACGACGGGGGAACCAGGCCGTTGACGGCCTAGATGACAAAAATAGGGTCTGACCCTATTTTTGATCCCGAATTATTTTGGTGCTTGCGGCGGCGTATTGTTCGTCGCCGGCTGCGGGGTCGCGGCCTTGCCGAAGGTCGGCACCAGGTTCGCGAGCAGCGCCAGCACTACGGCGACGGGGAAAGACAGCTTCATAAAGTCTCCTGCCTATATTTTGAGCAAGGCCCGGTCCCGCACGCGTCGGCCGTTCGGATCCTCATGGCGTAGCGATCGCTTGACCGCGAGGTAGTGCCCGCGTGTCAGGTTCCGCCGCACACTGCGAGCGCCTTTCGGTCCGGCGCCCAAGGCAGGCGCCGCTCCCAATCCGGGACTTGTGAATCGACCGTCAGATAGCCGCGCACGGCGTGCACGCCCAGGATGAGATCGCGCGGCGTAGCGTTGATCGCCTTCAGGTCCTTCGCGCAGACGTAGATCGTTGCGCCGCTCGCGCGTGCCTTGCGCACGACCTCGATCGTCGCCGAGGTCGCGTGCGCGGCGATGAGGCGGCCCGCCTCACGATCGGCAACGAGCAGCTTCCAGGTTGGGCCATCTTCCGGCGTGCGTTGCGCCGCCGCGTCGGCCACCGCCTGCTCGATCGTGAATGCGTCATCGGCGATGAAGAGGTTCTGGCCGATCGGCGCGGCCTGCGCTCCGCCCGCAAACGAGAGAAAAGCCGCGAGGATGAAGGCGCGTTCGATCTTCATAACTTAAAGAACGCGCGAGCGGGCTTCTCGCTGACAGGAAATAAATGGGGTACGTCCCTGATTTGGGGCGGTTTTGGCCGCCGGGAATAAACCGCCCCCCTTCTCGGTCTTGCACCTGAGTTCCTTCCGGAAAGGAGAAGCACATGAAAGACATAGACCGCAGGCAGTTCCTCAAGATCGCGGGGCTTGGCGGCGTGGTATTCGCCTCCGGCCTCGGCTGTGCCAGCACCACCAAGTCCGAAGGCATGGGCTACGAAGCCGACCAGGACGAGTTCTTCTTCGTGCAGCTCTCCGACACGCACTGGGGCTTCAAGGGGGCGTTCAACCCGGATGCCGAGGGCACGCTGCCCAAGGCGATCGCCGCGGTGAACGCGCTCGACCCGCAGCCCGACTTCATCGTCTTCACCGGCGACCTGACCCACACCACCGACGATCCGGCCGAGCGGCGCCGCCGCATGACCAAGTTCAAGGAGCTGATCGGCGGGCTCAAGACGCAGAAGATCCGCCTCATGCCCGGCGAGCACGACGCCTCGCTCGACAATGGCGAAGCCTTCAAGGAGTTCTTCGGCCAGACGCACTACAGCTTCGACCACAAGGGCGTGCACTTCATCGCGCTCGACAACGTGTCCGACCCGAAGGGCGCGATCGGCGACGAGCAGCTCAAATGGCTCGCGAGCGACCTCGCCACGCAGAAGCCGGATTCGCGCATCGTGGTGCTCACGCACCGGCCGCTCTTCCCGCTCTATCCTCAATGGGACTGGGCGACACGCGACGGTGACCAGGCGATCGCGGCGCTGATGCCTTACCAGAACGTGAACGTGTTCTACGGCCACATCCACCAGGAACACCACTTCAAGACCGCGCACATCAGTCATCACGCCGCGCAATCGCTCATCTTCCCGCAGCCCGCGCCCGGCTCGCTGCCGAAGCGCACGCCGGTGGCGTGGGATCCGGAGCATCCATACCGCGGACTCGGCTTCCGCAGCATCGAGGCGGAGCCGAAGGAGCTGAAGCTCACCGAATTCCCTGTCGTCAAGGCATGAACCGGCGCCTCTTCCTTCTGCTGCCGCTAGCAACTGCGGCTTGGGCACAGCCCGAGCCGCGGTTGATCGCGGTGCGTGCGAAGAAGTTCGAGTTCACGCCGAGCGAGATTGCGGTGAAGGTCGGCGAGCCGGTGGTGCTCGAGTTCACGACCGACGACGTGCACATGGGCTTCGACGCACCCGGACTCGGCCTCCACGCCGACATCGT
>JAFARH010000210.1 GCA_019245555.1 Betaproteobacteria bacterium | reverse complement strand
GGGGTCGGTGGAGCTGCCGAAGGGCACGGAGATGGTGATGCCCGGGGACAACGTAAAGATGGTGGTGACGCTGATCACGCCGGTGGCGATGGAGCAGGGGCTTCGCTTCGCCATCCGCGAGGGCGGCAAAACCGTGGGCGCCGGCGTCGTCGCAAAAATAATCGAGTAAGGGAACATGCAAAGCCAAAGAATCCGCATCCGCCTCAAGGCGTTCGACTACCGGCTCATCGATCAGTCGGCGCTCGAGATCGTGGATACGGCCAAGCGTACGGGCGCGGTGGTCCGCGGCCCCGTGCCGCTGCCCACGCGCAAGCAGCGCTTCGACCTGCTGCGCTCGCCGCATATCGACAAGGCGTCGCGCGACCAGCTCGAGATTCGCACGCACCTGCGGCTGATGGACATTATCGACCCGACCGACAAAACCGTCGACGCACTTATGAAGCTGGATCTGCCGGCTGGCGTCGACGTGGAAATCAAGGTTCAGTAGCCCGCATCACTAGGTGAAGGGCCGGCCAATTGCAGCCGGCATCCCCGCGAAAGCAGGGACTAAATAGAAGAGGAAGGTATGAGCATCGGATTGGTCGGCCGCAAGGTCGGCATGACACGCATCTTCACCGACGACGGCAACACGCTGCCGGTCACGGTGCTCGACGTGTCCGACAACCGCGTAACGCAAATCAAGACTGCCGAGAAGGATGGCTATGCCGCCGTGCAGGTCACCTTCGGCAAGCGCCGGGCTTCGCGCGTGGCGAAGCCGCTCGCCGGTCATCTCGCCAAGGCAGCGGTCGAGGCGGGCCGGACGCTGCGCGAGTTCCGCGCGAAGCCCGAAGACCTCGCGAATCTCAAGCCGGGCGCGAAGCTCGACGTCGGCACGATCTTCAAGGTCGGCCAGCGCGTCGACGTGCAGGGCGTCACCATCGGCAAGGGCTTCGCCGGCGTCATCAAGCGCTACCACTTCGGCGGACAGAACGCGTCCCATGGCAACTCCATTTCGCACCGGGTTCCCGGCTCGACCGGCCAGAACCAGAGCCCGGCGCACGTCTTCCGCGGCAAGCGCATGCCCGGCCATCTCGGCGACAAGCGCCGCACCATCCAGAACCTCATCGTCGTGCGCATAGACACCGCGCGTCAGCTCCTGCTCATCAAGGGATCCGTTCCCGGGTCGGCCGGGCGCGATGTGCTGGTATGTCCGGCCGTGAAGCCGTACAAGGCGCCAGTGCAGCAGGCGAAGCCGGCTGCGGCCAAGGCCGAAGCCAAACCCGCTGCCAAACCGGAAGCCGCGAAGCCTGCGGCCAAGCCGGCAGCGCAGCCGAAGAAATAAGGGGCTGCCATGGAACTCAAGATGGCTGGCAACTCCGGCACCGTCAAAGCAACCGACGACATCTTCGGCCGCGAATTCAACGAAGCACTCGTGCACCAGGTCGTGGTCGCCTATCAGGCGAACGCCCGCATCGGATCGCGCGCACAGAAGGATCGCGGTGCCGTCAACCACTCGACGAAGAAGCCGTGGCGGCAGAAGGGCACGGGCCGTGCTCGCGCCGGTATGACGTCTAGCCCGTTGTGGCGCGGCGGCGGCAAGATCTTCCCCAATTCGCCGGACGAGAACTTCACGCACAAGGTGAACCGCAAGATGTACCGCGCCGGTCTGTGCTCCATCCTCTCGCAGCTCGCGCGCGAGGACCGGCTGCGTGTCGTTGATCAGTTCACGGTCGATGCACCCAAGACCAAGCTCCTCGCCAAGAAGGTGAAGGATCTTGGCTTCGACGAGGTCTTGGTTATTACCGACCAGGTGGACGACAAGCTGCGCCTCTCGTCGCGCAACCTCACCAACGTCGTGGTGCTCCCGGTGCAGCACGCCAACCCGGTCGACCTGGTGCGCTCGAAGAATGTGCTGCTGACCAAGGCCGCGATGGCGAAGCTCGAGGAGATGCTCAAATGACCGCGGCCAAGAAATATAACCTCGACCAGCTGATGAACGTCGTGCTCGCGCCGGTCGTCTCGGAGAAGAGCACCTTCGTCGCGGACAGGAACCGGCAGTACGTGTTTCGCGTTGCCGACCACGCGACGAAGCCGGAGATCAAGGCGGCGATCGAGCTGATGTTCAAGACCAAGGTCGAGAACGTCACCGTGCTCAACGTGCACGGCAAGGACCGCCGCTTCGGCCGCACCATCGGCCGCCGGCGCAACTGGAAAAAGGCCTACGTGCGTCTCGCCGAGGGCCAGGAAATCAACTTCGCGGCAACGGAATAGGGTTAGACGCCTCGCCATGCCATTAGTCAAAGTTAAGCCCACCTCGCCAGGCCGCCGCGCGCTGGTGAAGGTCGTCACACCCGAGCTGCACAAGGGCCAGCCGTATTTCCCCCTGACCGAGCCGCAGAAGCGGGGCAGCGGCCGCAACAACCACGGCCGCATTACGGTGCGCCACCAGGGCGGCGGCCACAAGCACCACCTGCGCATCATCGATTGGCGCCGCGACAAGGACGCCATCCCGGCCAAGGTCGAGCGCCTCGAACACGATCCGAATCGCAGCGCGCACATCGCGCTCCTCGTGTACAAGGACGGCGAGCGCCGCTACGTTCTCGCGGCTAAAGGCGTCGCCGTTGGCACGGAGCTCATGTCTGGAGCCGAGGCGCCGATCAAGCCGGGCAACTCGCTGCCCCTGCGTAGCATCCCGATTGGCACCGAGGTGCATTGCGTCGAGATGCAGCCTGGTAAAGGCGCGCAGCTCGCTCGCTCTGCCGGTGCGCATGTCCAGGTGCTCGCGCGTGAAGGTTCTTACGTTCAGCTGCGCCTTCGCTCGGGCGAGATCCGCAAGGTGCATATCGACTGCCGCGCGACCATCGGCGAAGTCGGCAACTCCGAGCACAACCTCGAATCGATCGGCAAAGCCGGTCGCGTCCGCTGGCGCGGCGTGCGTCCGACGGTGCGTGGCGTGGCGATGAATCCGATCGATCACCCGCACGGCGGCGGTGAAGGCCGCACGGCGGCTGCTCAGCCCCCGGTGTCGCCGTGGGGCGTGCAGAGCAAAGGCTTCAAGACGCGGAAGAACAAGCGCACGCAAGTGATGATCGTCCGCGACCGGCGAGTGAAATAAGGGGTCAAATAACCATGGCACGTTCAGTCAAAAAGGGCCCTTTCGTCGACCATCACCTGATGGCGAAGGTCGACAAGGCGCGTGGCGCGAATGACAAGCGGCCGATCAAGACCTGGTCGCGCCGCTCGACGATCGTCCCCGATTTCATCGGACTGACGATCGCCGTGCATAACGGCAAGCAGCATGTGCCGGTGTACATCACCGAGAACATGGTCGGACACAAGCTCGGCGAATTCGCGCTGACGCGAATCTTCAAGAGCCACTCGGCCGTCGGCAAGCGCACCGAGGACGCGGTCGACGGTCGTCGCGGACCGCCAGGAGCGCCCGGAGCAGCGGCCCCCGCGGCAGGCGCGCCTGCGGCTGCAGCGCCGGCAGCCGCACCGGCTGCACCGGCAGGAAAGAAATAAATGGAAACCAAAGCGAGTCTCCGCGGCGCGCGCATGTCGGCCCAGAAGGGCCGGCTCGTCGCCGACCTCATCCGCGGCAAGCCCGTCGACCAGGCGATGAACATCCTCGCCTACACGCCGAAGAAGGGCGCCGGCATTGTCAGGAAGCTCCTCGAGTCCGCGATCGCCAACGCCGAGCACAACGACGGCGCCGACATCGACACGCTCAAGGTGAAGACGATTTACGTCGAGCGCGGCATGTTCCTCAAGCGCTTTGCGGCGCGCGCCAAGGGGCGCGGCAACCGCGTGCTGAAACATACGTGCCACATCTTTATTACGGTGGGTGACTGATGGGCCAGAAGATCAACCCGGTAGGCTTTCGTCTCGCGGTCAACAAGAACTGGAGTTCGCGCTGGTATGCGAACACCAAGAACTTCGCGCCGATGCTGGCCGAAGACATCAAGGTCCGCGACTTCCTGAAGCGCAAGCTTTCGCATGCCTCCGTCGGGCGCGTGCTGATCGAGCGTCCGGCCAAGGATGCGCGCATCACCATCTTCTCCGCCCGGCCCGGCGTTGTGATCGGCAAGAAGGGCGAGGAGATCGAGGCGCTCAAGGCCGAGCTGCGCCGTATCATGGGTGTGCAGCAGGTGCACGTGAACATCGAGGAGATCCGCAAGCCCGAGATCGACGCGCAGCTCATCGCCGACTCGATTGCCCAGCAGCTTGAAAAGCGCATCATGTTCCGCCGCGCGATGAAGCGCGCCATGCAGAACGCCATGCGTCTCGGCGCACAAGGCATCAAGATCATGAGCGCGGGTCGCCTGAACGGCATCGAGATCGCGCGCACCGAGTGGTACCGCGAGGGCCGCGTACCGTTGCATACCCTGCGTGCCGACATCGACTACGGTCTTGGCGAAGCGAAGACCTCCTATGGCGTGATCGGCATCAAGGTCTGGGTCTACAAAGGTGAGGTCGCCCCGAAGGGCGATGCCGCCTCGACGGTTGCCGCACCGGGAGCAGCGACGCCGGTCGCGCAACCCGAGGCCCCGACTGAGCCGAAACGCGCGAAGAAACCCGCGCCGCGTGCCGGTGCGAAGCGCGGCGGACCTGCGCGTCCGCGTGCTGCCGCACCCAAGAAGGACGGCGCTGCGCCGAAGACCACCGTCAAGAAGACGAAGAAGCTGGAGAAGCCTGAAGGCGGAGACAAGAAGGAATAGTCATGCTGCAACCCGCACGTACGAAATACAGAAAACAGCAGAAGGGCCGCAACACCGGCGTCGCCACGCGCGGTGCCAAGGTGTCCTTCGGCGAATTCGGCCTGAAAGCCACGACGCGTGGCCGCCTCACGGCGCGCCAGCTCGAGGCCGGACGCCGTGCCATGTCGCGCCACATCAAGCGCGGCGGCCGTATCTGGATCCGCGTGTTTCCGGATAAGCCCGTCTCGCAGAAGCCCGCCGAAGTCCGCATGGGCAACGGCAAGGGCAACCCGGAATACTTCGTGTGCGAGATCCAGCCGGGCAAGATCATTTTCGAGATGGACGGCGTGACCCAGGATTTGGCGAAGGAAGCCTTCGCGCTTGCTTCTGCCAAGCTGCCGTTCCGCACCATCGTCGTGCAGCGGATGCTGGGAGGCTAAATGAAGCCAAGCGAACTTCGCGGGAAGCAACCCGCCGAGCTGGAGAAGGAACTGGAATCGCTGCTGCGCGCCCAATTCGGCTTGCGCATGCAGGTCGCCACCCAGCAGCTCGCCAACACGAGCCAGTTGAAGAAAGTGCGCCGGGATATCGCCCGGGTGCGCACCATCATGAAAGAGAAGGCCTCTAGATGAGCGAGCAAGCCGCCCAGGCACCCGCCAAGAACCAGCGCAAGCTGGTTGGCCGGGTGACGAGCAACAAGATGCAGAAGACGGTGGTGGTGCGGGTCGAGCGCCGCGTGCGCGATGCCCTCATGGGCAAGACCATCACCCTCTCGAAGAAGTACCACGCGCATGTCGAGTCGGGCGAGTTTGGCGAGGGCGACCTCGTCGAGATCGCGGAGTGCCGGCCGATCTCGCGCACGAAGTCCTGGCGCGTGACGCGCCTGGTGGAAAAATCGAAGGCCGTTTAGGGATTTAGGAGTAGAATCCCGGCCTTCCTAGCCCCGGACGGGGTCCAA